>DATMXP010000049.1 GCA_035561515.1 Terriglobales bacterium
AAATAAAGGTATTTGAGTCCGAGAAATTCCTTGACACCCCTCTCCGAAGGTCAATACTATTTTCGCAACAAGTTCTGACGGCTGGTCTTTAGCCTCCGCTTAGAACTATTCTCCCTTGAAGAGAAGGCCGCCTGAGTTGCCGGGCGGCCTTCTCGTTTCACACCGAAGTTTTTCTACTTACTCTGCGAGTGTTGTACTCGGCACTGAAACCCCGAACTGCGGAACGTTGGAAGGATCGCATCTGCCATCGATCGGTTGATCAGGCGGGATTGGCGCCGTCGCCCAGGGCACCGTATCGAAGTCAAAGAACTCTGTCATGGTGATCTGCGCGGCATCTCGGCGAGACAGGTTCGGCAATCCGAAACGCGTTTGGATAAGCTTCAGGATCGCCGTGAAGTCGGCGACGGTATGTGACACGTAGTTCTTCTTCGCGAACGGAGAGATCACCATCAGCGGCATGCGGAATCCGGTCTTGTTGAAATCTCCCTGTGGCTGGATGACAGCGTCTTTCGCAAGCAGGTCTTTCGGCTCGATGCCATCCGGGTGTACCGCCGGTTGCGGCGGAACGTGATCATAGAAAGCGCCGGATTCGTCGAACGTAAAAATGAACACCGAGTCGTTCCACGCCGTGCTGAACATGAAGGCGTTGATGATCTCGGAAGTGAATCGCGCACCGAGTTGAATGTCATTTCCCCCTTCGCCCGGCGTTTGCTGTCCGCCCGGATGCTCATCGCGTCCCGATCCGAGTCCCGTTTGGATGAATGCGACTGCCGGCAGAGTACCGTTCTTCAGGTCGGAGAAGTACTCACTCAGCGGCACGATATTCGCGGTGTGAGCAGCAGCGAATTTCGGCCAATAATTGTTGATGTCCGTTAAAGGTAATCCGCTCGGCTGCGTATCGGTGTAGTAGATCTTCCACGGAATGCCGGCGTCACTCAAAAGGTGCCAGATGGTCTTGATCTGATCGCAGCACTGGCCCTGATCGGCGATCGGCTCATGCACGTAGCCAGCCGTGGTGCCCGCCTGTAAGAAGATGCGATTGGGAATGCTCGTGCTCATGACGGGCGAAAACCAGCGGTCCGAGGTCGCGAACTGGGCAGCCATGAAGTAGTAGTAAGGCAGGTCAGTTTCGTCGTAATACCCCATGGCGCGCGCGCCGGCCTTGTCGGTGTGGTCGGTGGCTTGCGAATACTTCGCCGAGTTGATGACGAACCCATCCATCGGCATGTCCGAAGATCCAGGCTGATTGCGGTTCACCGCCACGTGGCTTTCCAGCCAGTCGGGACTGAGTTGTTCCACACAAGTAGTTTCGAGATGAAAAGAGGGAATCGGCGTCCCGTCGGTGCTTACGTTTGTAGCGCCCGCAGGCAGGCCGTCAATCTCGGATGCCGGCCCAAATCCGTTCCGCTCACGATACTCACCAAGCTTCCCGAAGTAATGGTTGAAGCTGCGGTTCTCCTGCATCATGAAGACGATGTGGTTGATGTTGCTGCGTAGCTGACGGGCTTTGGCGGGACTTTCAGCCTGGCCTCCCGTAATGCCACGGCAGCCGGTGAGAACAAACGTCAGGCAGAGCAGTGCCAGAGACAATAACTTCATGAACGAGCATCTCCGAATAAAGGAATCTAGGGTCAGATGGAAGCTGACCAGCACCCGTTGGTTTGAGGTGAAATGAAAATTCAGCTGCAGTTCAGTCCAGGGCTGGAATGTAACGTTTGGTAACTACGCGGACGTCACCTTCGCTGCCAAACGGGCGGGTTGCGCTGGCCGATCGATCCAGTAAGCCCATGGAATCAGAAGCCACTGCGCAAGTCCAAACCAGGCGAGGGCGTTCACACTCGGAGGCGGAGTACCTCGAGCATTTCCCGCATACACGACCAGACAGAAGGCGATGAACGTCCAGAACGCCACCGGACGCAACGTACTTTTCTTCGCCGTCAGATACATGCCAATACCAATGACGAAGGCGCCGAGCTCTACTGCAATCGTTGCCGGAACCGAGTTCCAGAGTCCGAGTCCAACGAACTTTTCCACTCCCGGCAAAATTGGCATGTCCGGCCGATGCGAAACAAAATCGAGCACCCAATGGCTGACGACACAAGCTCCAATCACGAAGGCTGCGCGCGTTGTTCTCTCGCGCGCCCACCAGACCAGCGCGAATACCGCTCCCCAACAAACTGTGGCGAGCAAACTATGAGTGATCGGGTAGTCGTAGAAATCCAGGGGAGTGAACGCCGTAATTCCGGGCAGGATTCTTACGTGCTCTACATCAAGCAGCAGGAAGATTGGCCACAGCAGATCCAGGAATTGCGCGGCAAAAACCAATGTGCCGAGCGACACTTTTGGCGCAGCTTTCTTCGCGGCAAGAGCTACGGCGTAATGTCCGAGGAACATTGCTGCTGATCATATGCCGAGGTGCCAAGAGACGGAAGAATTAAGACGTGAGGTTCAGGCGACATTGCTTCGTCTTCGGCTGTACGTGCTCACCCGCGGAAGGAGTTTCTGCCAGATCCATACCGTGAAGCGGTGCAGGCATGAATAGCAACGGGCAGGCTTTCGCAGCACCAGGGCAAGCCACACCCGCTCGCCGAAGTGATTTCCACGAGATTTGTGGACGTCAGGCCTTTCGCATTGTGGACACCGCACCATGGTCAGCCCTCACTACTTACCCAAGTCCGTGTCGGAGCATAAACAGCCGCATTCTGTGAGTTAGGCGAGTGATCCACTGCGGCTGCCATTTTCACCATACAACAAACTCAATGCTTAAACGGTAATTGGAAGAAAATGTTTCGAAATGACTTTACATCATAAAGTTCTCTGTGATTATATACGCCAGGCGGCGAATTCTGACAAGTTGCTTGTGGAGGCCACAGGCCAAGGAGACTTGTGTGACCAAACGCATTGCCGCGTTGATCTTCATCTTCGGATGTACCACCCTCGCCTGGATCATTCTCGCTTCGACCATCTTTGCCCGCACCTACACGTTTTCGGACCGTCTCGGACCTAAAGTCGGATCGACCTGGGGTACGCGCCAGGAGCAAGAGCCGCCTACCGCCACTTACACCGTAAAGTCGAAGGAAAACTACGAAGTCGAAGAAAAGGGCAGGACAGTCGTAAAAACCAGGGAAGTAAGCCAGGATTACGAAATACCTGTCGCGAGCAGCGACATCGATGTTGCGCTCGACCTCGATCACCGCCCAAAGGGTCTGCTCTGGTACAGCACCTATAAGGTCGCTTTCAACGGAACGTACACCTTCACCAACCCCACTGACAAAGACCAGGTGGTGACGCTCAGCTTGAAGTTCCCCGCCGAGAAGGCCATGTACGACGAGCTCTTCATCCGCGCCGAGGATCAGGACCTTCCAATTACAAACGTGAATGGCGCGGCGTTGGCGAAAATTTCGCTCGCGGCAGGGAAAACCGTCACGGTGAAAACCGGCTATCGTTCGCAGGGAATGGAATCGTGGGGCTACAAACTCGGAGCCGAGGTCGCGCAGGCCAGGAACTTCACGCTCACGATGCACACGAATTTCAAGGACATCGACTTCGCCGAGAATACTCTGTCTCCCACTCACAAGCGGCGTACCGACAAAGGTTGGGACCTCATCTGGAAATACCAGAACCTCGTCTCAGGCTTTGAGATCGGGGTCACCATGCCCGAGAAACTACAACCCGGCCCACTCGCCGGGCAGATCAGCTACTTCGCGCCGGTGTCGTTGCTGTTCTTTTTCTTCCTGATGTTCATCATCACCACCATGAAGGGTATCGACCTTCATCCCATGAACTACTTCTTCCTCGCCACCTCGTTCTTTGCCTTCCACCTGCTTCTGGCCTACCTGGTGGATCACATGTCCATTCACCTGGCATTCGTGATCTGTTCGCTCGTGTCGATCTTTCTTGTCGTCAGTTACCTCCGCATCGTCGTGGGACCGAAGTTCGCTTTCATCGAGGCAGGCATCACGCAATTCGTGTACTTGGTGCTGTTCTCGTACGCGTTCTTCTTTAAGGGCTTCACGGGATTGGCGATCACCATCGGGGCTATAGTGACCCTGTTCGTCGTCATGCAGGTCACGGCGAAGATCAATTGGTCGGAGAAGTTCGCGGGACTCAAGCCTCCGGCGGCCCCGCGCCAGAATCCGCTGAATGGCGAAAGCTGGGTCAGGGGATAGAACCAGAAGCCACGGATCCGACGGAACGAGCTCATAGGTTGAAAGCCGTCCCAATCCGTGGCTTTCGTGTTTCCACACCCCGATGCCGTACACTATTGCTTCCGAGAAGCGATGCAAGCCAGCAAGTCCAATTTCAGGCATCCGGTTTCCACCCTCACTCCAGCCCGACGGAGCCGAAACTAAGTGCTGGCACGGGTATTCAAGGCATTTCAATATCGCGACTTCCGCCTGATGTGGTTCGGCGCCTGCACGTCGAGCGTCGGCACCTGGATGCAGATTGTTGCCCAGGGCTGGCTCATCTATCGTCTCAGCCATTCGCCGTTCCTGCTCGCTCTCGACCAGTTCCTTAGCGGCATCCCCATTTTCCTGTTCTCTCTCGTCGGAGGCGTAATCGCCGATCGCGTGGAGCGCCGTCGCATCCTGCTGATGTCGCAGTACGTCCAGATGGCGACAGCCGCCACCCTCACCGTGCTGGTTGTCACCGGTGTTGTCCAGGTTTGGCACATTCTGGTGCTGTCGGCTGTTTCCGGATTCGCGCAGGCCTTCGGCGGCCCGGCCTACCAGGCACTTATTCCGACGCTGGTCAGTCGCGAAGACATGCCGAACGCGATTGCGTTGAATTCCATACAGTTCAACCTCGCGGTCACGATTGGTCCGGCGCTTGCCGGACAGGCGCTCGCGAAGTTCGGTGAATCGTGGTGCTTCGGCCTCAACGCCTTGTCCTTTCTGGCCCCGATCATTTCGCTCTGGATCATCAAGGCGCGCTTCTATCCGGCCAAGACAAACGAATCCATCCTCACCAGCCTAAAGAAGGGCATCGAGTTCGCCCGCCGACAGCCATCGATGGAAGCGCTCATTATCTTGGCCTTCTGCATGACATTCCTGGCGATGCCGTCGCGCACCTATATTCCTGTATTTGTGAAGGACATCTTCGGCCGCGGCCCGGAAACATACGGCAACCTGCTCTCTCTGATGGGCATTGGGTCCATTTGCGGATCGCTCATCATGGCCGCGCTTGGCAACGTCCGCCACAAGGGCCGCGTGGCTCTCACGGGACTCATGCTGCTGGGTACGGGAATAGCAGGCTTCGCCGTATCGAAGCACCTGCCCCTGAGCGGAGGCATGCTGCTGCTGACCGGTGCCGCCATGATGGCCGTCTTCGCCATGGTCAACTCGCTGGTACAGTTGATTACCACCGACGAGATGCGCGGGCGCGTAATGAGCCTCTACAACTTCGCCTTCCGCGGCGGCATGCCGATGGGGAATCTCGTCTCCGGATGGCTGGTGCCGTTGTTCAGCGCGCCAATCGTTCTCGGCGTGAACGGTCTCCTGCTGGTCGCGCTGGGGTTATACTTCTTCCTGATACAGCGGCGAGTGGCGGCCCTGTAGTTCGGAATTGTTGAAACCGTCGGAACTACCTTCCTCGAAATATCGTATTAATTTCCAACGGTGGAGTGCGTCTTTCGTTTCATACAACCTGCGCGCCTGTACGGCACCGTTCCAGCAAGTCGGGCCCCTTCGAATAACTGAAAGGGAGACACCATGCGGACCATCCTGCGAATCCTGCTCTTCATTACCCTCTGTTTCTCCTTCGCGAATCTGGCGTTTGCGGATGAAGGAGTTAACGGCAATCTCGTCACCGTCAAGTGGCTCGAGAAGAATCTCAACCGCCCCGACCTGGTATTGCTGGACGCCTCGTTGGCTCCGGCCTACGCGAAAGAACATATCCCGGGCGCCATCAACTTCGACCTCTTTACCTATGGTGTCCAGACGCCACCCTTATCAGTGATCGAGAAGCGCTACCAATCCTGGGGTATCAGTCCGGGCAAGAAGATCGTCATCTACGATCAAGGCGGGTCGTACCTCGCAACCCGGCTCTTCTTCTCGTTCGATTATCACGGATTCCCGACAAAGGACATTTTTGTCCTCGACGGTGGACTCTCGAAGTGGAAAGAGGCGGGCTTGCAGGTGACGAAAGATGTCCCATCGCCACCGAAGCCGGGCACGTTCAAGATCGAAATCAACAAGAATGTGCGAGTCGATCTCCCCGAGTTCCTGACCGCTTCAGGCGATCCGGTGAACAACGCACTGGTCGAGGCTCTCGATCCCGACTGGCACTATGGCGGTATTTCCTTTTTTGCCCGGCCCGGTCATCCGCCCAATTCGATCATGTTGCCGAGCGGCGACTTCTTCAACCCGGACAAAACTTTCAAATCCGCCGACGAGATTCGCAAGATGGTTACGTATCTCGGCATCAAGCCGGAGCAGCAGATTCACAGTTTCTGTGGCGGAGGCATTGCGGCCAGCGTGCCTTACTTCGCCATCAAATACATGCTGAATTATCCGAAAGTGAAACTGTTCCCCGGTTCTGAATTGGAGTGGCTTTCGGACCCGCGCGATCTGCCGTTCTTCACCTACGACTTCCCACTGATGCTGCGCGATTCGCAGTGGCTCCAGTTTTGGAACGGTCAGAGGGCAAGAATGTATGGCATTTCGGATGTAAGCGTCATCGACGTTCGTCAGGCGGAAGCGTTCAACCAGGGGCACCTCCCGTTCGCGCTGAATATCCCGGCTGACGTTTTCAGGACCAGCCTCAACAATCCCTCGAAGCTGGCCGAAATTCTCGGCCCGGCAGGCATCAACGCGTCACATGAAGCGGTCTTGATTTCCGGAGCTGGCTTGACTCCAGACTCGGCGCTGGCGTTCGTAGCACTCGAAACACTCGGGCAGAAGAAGACCTCTGTTTTCATCGACTCCATGGATAAATGGACGCAGAAGGGGCAGCAACTAACGAAGGATGCGACGGTTGTCGGCCCGAGGCAGCCCACGCAGCCGCTGGCGATTCCGCCGGCTACATATCCGGTCAAACTCCGCGATGGCATCCTCATCAAGGACGCCAGGAGCACACAGGGTGTGTTTCCGAAGGTGTTTATTGCATCGGGCAAAACGCTTCCGACGAAGCAGCAGGAAGGCAAAATCGTTCACGTACCGTACACAGATCTGTTAAACGCGGACGGCACACCGAAAGCTGCCAACGACATCTGGAACGTGTTGATGAAGGCAGGAGTGCCGCGCTACGCCGAACTGGTTTGCGTCGCCGACGATCCGGGAGAAGCGGCAGTGAATTACTTCATCCTGAAGTTGATGGGCTTTCCAGATATCAAGATGATGATCTAGGTCGTTCCAGAGGAAGACAAAGCCCGGCCGGTGAGCCGGGCTTCTTCATATTGGCGTTGATTCAGGCCAACCACGAGATTCTCAAGACTGGTAAGCTAGCCCAGCATTCCCTCGACGACCGAGTACGCCGCCTCAAGCGCCTCGTCCAGTGCCGCGGGATTCGTACCGCCGCCTTCGGCCAGGTCCGGACGTCCGCCACCTTTGCCGCCAACCTTCGGGGCGATCTGGCTGATTACTTTTCCGGCCTGCACGCGGCTCGTCAGGTCTTTAGTTACGCCCACGATAAGCGCGACCTGTCCGTCTGTTGCAGATCCGACTGCAACCACGCCCGACCCAATCTTCTGACGCAGGTTGTCCACCAGCGTACGCAGTTGGTTACGCTCGAGGTTGTCGGCCCGATGCGCGAGTACTTTCACGCCATTCACCACGCGAATTTTATCTTCGACAGACGAAGCCGCAGCCGAGGCCGACTTCATCCGTGCCTGCTCCAGTTCCTTGCGCAGCTTTTTGATCTCTTCGTCGCGCGAAATCAGCTCTTTCTGTAGCGCGGTGGCCAGCGAGCCTTCGCTCTCTTCGCCGAAACGGATGACCTTTCGTGCCACATGCTCGAGCTGATGATCGGCGCGGAAATGCTTCAGCGAACTCTCGCCTGCAACGGCCTCCACGCGGCGCACGCCGCTCGATACACTTCCTTCATCGAGCACCTTGATCAGTCCGATTTCGCCCGTCGCCAGCGTGTGCGTGCCGCCGCAAAGCTCGGTCGAGAAGTCGCCGATTTTGATCACGCGAACTTTGTCGCCGTACTTTTCACCGAACAGTGCCATCGCGTGATACTCGTTCACCGCCACATCGATCGGCACATCTTCGATGATTTCAACCTTCTGGTTCTTTAGAACTTCCTTGTTGACGATATCTTCGATGTCCTGAAGCTCTTCATCTTCCACGCCCGAGAAATGCGAGAAGTCGAAGCGCAACCGGCCCGGCGAGACCAGCGAGCCGGCCTGCTTCACATGGCCTCCGAGCACTTCGCGCAAACCAGCGTGAAGCAAATGCGTCGCCGTGTGATGACGCATCGTTGCCTGACGAATGCCGAGATCGACCACCGCATCTACGCGATCTCCGACACGAATATCTTCCTTAGCGACCACCTTGTGTGCGCGAACGCCTTGCACAGGGTAATAGCAGCCTTCCACTTCAGCCACCACCGATCCGCGGCCCGGCGCGAGCAGCGATCCGCGATCGCCGACCTGTCCGCCTGACTCTGCATAAAACGGCGTGTGATCGAGAATGACTTCGCCTTGCTGTCCGGCTTTCAGTTCCTGCACACCTGCGTTGTGACGCATCAGGGCGATCACTTCGCAACCGCTCGATTCCGTCTGCCGATAGCCTTCAAACAGCGTCGGCTGCAATTGCTGATAAGCGGGATTGGCAGTCTGCTTCGCCGCGCCCTTCCACGACGCCTGTGCGCGTGTACGCTGCTCGGCCATTGCCGCATCAAAGCCGGCCTGATCGAACCCGATCCCCTGGTCGCGAGCCGCGTCAACGATGAAATCGAGCGGAAGTCCGAAAGTGTCGTAGAGTTTGAATGCCTTCTCGCCCGAATACATCGCCCGGCTCTCAGGTCGCGCCTGCTTTGCCTTCGAGAGCGGCTCCAAATCTTCTTCCAGCCGCTTCAGTCCGATGTCGAGCGTACGCGCAAACCGCGTCTCTTCCGTCTCGATCATCTTCGATACACGGTCCTGCGACTCCAGCAGTTCCGGATATGCATCGCGCATTAATTCCGAAACCGCAAACACCATCTCGAACAGGAACGGCTTGTTCTGTCCGAGCAAACGGCCATGCCGAATTGCGCGGCGAATAATCTTCCGCAGTACGTATCCGCGTCCTTCATTCGACGGCAGAACACCATCTGAAATCAGGAACGTCGCGGCTCTCGCGTGATCGGCAATCACGCGCAGGGAAGCGGCGCCACTGCGACCGGACTCGGTCTGTACTTCCTTGTCAAACGAAACGCCGCACAACTCGGCCGCGCGCTTCATCAGGGGCACGAAGAAATCCGTATCGTAGTTCGAAAGCTTGCCCTGGAGCACCGCCGTGATGCGCTCCAGTCCCATGCCCGTATCGATCGACGGCTTCGGCAGTGGCGTCAGCGTTCCGCCGGCGTCGCGATCGAACTGCATGAACACCAGGTTCCAGATCTCGACGTACCTTCCACAGTCGCAGCCGAACTCGCAATCTTTGTGGCCTTCTGCGCTCGCCGTCGGGCCCATGTCGTAATGGATCTCTGAGCACGGACCGCACGGTCCCGTATCGCCCATCTGCCAGAAGTTGTCTTTGATTCCGAACTCGTAGATGCGCTCTTTCGGCACGCCCTGATCGTCGTGCCAATACCCGTACGCCTCTTCGTCGCGCGCAACACCGTTCTCGCCTTTAAAGATCGTCACGAAGAGCTTGTCTTTAGGAATTCCATACCACTCAGGCGAGGTGATCAGTTCCCACGCAAACCGGATCGCATCCTTCTTGAAATAATCGCCAAAGCTGAAATTGCCCAGCATCTCGAAAAACGTGTGGTGACGATTCGTGAAACCAACGTTCTCGAGATCGTTGTGCTTGCCACCCGCCCGCACGCACTTCTGGGACGTCGTTGCCCGCGAATAGTCGCGCTTCTCCAGGCCAAGGAACACGTCTTTGAACTGATTCATGCCCGCGTTGGTGAAGAGCAGGGTGGGGTCGTTGGCCGGGACCAGCGACGACGAGTGAATTTCCTTATGACCGTTCTGGATGAAGTAGTCGAGAAACTTGCGGCGAATTTGCGAGCCGGTAAGCATAGTTGTCCGTGGATGAAGAGTAACCTTCGATTTTAGCAGGCAGGAAGGCGCCGAACCGGCGCCTTGGCTTACTTCTGTTCCGCCAGCAGGCGTTCCATGAACTTCGTGTCGAAGTTGCCGCTGCGGAAATCCGGATGCTGCAAGATGCGCTTATGAAGCGGAATGCTGGTGTGGATGCCTTCCACGATGAACATCTCCAGCGCACGCGACATGCGGGAGATCGCCTCGTCCCGGTCGCGTCCCCGCACGATCAGCTTCGCGATGAGCGAGTCGTAGTAGGGAGGAATCACCGCCTCCGCATATGCCGCCGTATCAAGACGCACTCCGGTCCCACCTGGAGGATTGAATACCTTGATCTTCCCGGCCGAGGGTGTGAATTTCTCCGGATGCTCGGCATTGATCCGGCACTCGATTGCATGACCCGCCGGCGCCGGTGTCCCTCGCAGAACGGAATCCAGTTTCTCGCCCAGTGCGATGCGGATCTGGCTCTTCACCAGGTCAACATTGGTGACCATCTCAGTCACCGGATGTTCCACCTGGATTCGCGTGTTCATCTCGATGAAGTACAGCTTGCCGTCTTCATCCATCAGGAACTCGATGGTGCCGGCGTTCACGTATCCGATCTTGCTCAGTGTTCGCGATAGCAACTCGCCGATCTCTTTGCGCAATTCGGGGGTGACCTTGACCGAAGGTGCTTCTTCGAGCAGCTTTTGATGCCGCCTTTGGATGCTGCACTCGCGCTCACCGAGGGACACGACGTTGCCGTGCTGGTCCGCGAGCACCTGGAACTCGATATGCCGCGGATGCTCGATGAACTTCTCCATGTACATATCGCCGTTCCCGAACGCTGCGGCGGCCTCGGAACTGGCGGCATGGAACGCGTTCGGCAGCTCTTCTTCGTTGCGGATGACGCGCATGCCGCGTCCGCCACCGCCGTGTGCAGCCTTCACGATCACCGGGAAACCAACCGATTTCGCATACTCCATGGCTTCATCGGCAGAGCTGAGGAGGCCTTCGCTTCCCGGAAGGATCGGCACGCCCGCGGCCTTCATCGCCGCACGCGCCTTCTCCTTCTCGCCCATCAGGCGCGTCACTTCCGGAGGAGGCCCAATGAACTTCATGCCGCACGTCTCTACCACCTCGGCGAAGTTGGCGTTCTCGCTCAACAGCCCATAGCCGGGATGGATTGCCTCCACGTTGGCGATTTCGGCGGCGGAAATCACGGCGGGAATATTCAGGTAACTTTCCTGCACCTTCGGCGGGCCGATGCAGATGGCTTCATCAGCAAAGCGGACGTGCAATGAATTGCGGTCCGCTTCGCTGTAAATAGCGACGGTCTTGATGCCCAGCTCTTTGCAGGCACAAATGACGCGCAGGGCGATTTCGCCCCGATTAGCGATAAGAATTTTGCGAAACATTCGGTGATCTAAATTGGGGACTATCAGCTACGGCTTTACCGCAAACAGCGCCTGCCCATATTCCACGGGCTGCCCGTTTTCCACGAATCGCTTCACGATGGTGCCGGAGAAGTCCGATTCAATTTCATTCATCAGCTTCATCGCTTCCACGATGCAGAGCACCTGTCCGACGGAAACCGGATCACCGGGTTTCACAAAGGGAGGAGCTCCCGGGGAAGGCGATTCATAGAACGTTCCCACGATCGGTGACTTGATCACATGTGCACCGGCCGTTTCATCTTCTTCCGCAGCCGGAGCCGCCGCAGAAGCTGGAGCCGAAGGCGCCGACGCTGCTGTCGAAACGGGTGCCGCTGTGTGTGCTACCGGTGCGGACGCCGGCGCAACCGCGGCCGGAGCAGCGATCGTCATTACCGGAGCAACTGCCCCGCCACGACGCACGCGAAGCTTTACATCGCCGCGCTCAAGTTCAAACTCGGCGATATCTTTATCAATTAAGAATTCGATTAGTTCCCGGATCTCTTTTTGATTCATCTTAGAGAATGATCAATTCCTTGCTTAAGGATGTCAGGACATCGCAGCCATCATCTGTAACGGCTACCATGTCTTCTATGCGGACACCGCCCGCTTTCTCGACATAAACACCGGGCTCGATCGTTATCACCATGCCCGGACGAAGTATTTCTTTTTGATCGCGCGCCAGCCGGGGACCTTCGTGGATCTCCAGTCCCACACCATGTCCGGTCGAGTGAATGAAGAACCGGTCAAGTCCGACGTCGCCAATCTTTGTGTTGCGAAGTACGCTTCGGCAGGCGTAGTCCACGTCGCCTGCGGTCGCCCCAGGCTGCACCGCCCTAATGCCTGCCAGTTGCGAATCCAGCACCGCCTCGTACATCCGGCGAGCCTCTGCTGATGGCCGTCCGACATGGACTGTACGCGTCATGTCGGAACAATAACCGCCGAGTATAACACCATAGTCGAGCACGACGAAGCCACGGGAGGGAATCCGCGCATCCGAAGCCACTCCGTGCGGCAATGCCGAACGCGGTCCCGACGCCACAATCGTCTCGAACGACATCTTCTGCGCGCCGCGCTTTCGCGCCTCGTACTCGAGTTCGGCCGCGACCTCCGTCTCCCGCACTCCCGGTCGGATGGCCTTCAACGCCACCTCGAAGAGGTCCACGCCCAATTGCACCGCGCGGCGAATCGACGACACTTCCTCCGAGTCTTTGATGGTTCGAATGCTCTCTACCAGCCCGGTCGTTTCTTTCAGTTTCACCTTCGCCGGCAACATTTTTCGCAGACGCGAGCGCAGCCACACCTGCATGTGTTCCGCTTCGATTCCGACATTGCCAGCCTGAAGCCGCACAATCTGTTGTGCCGCGGCTTCCAGAGCGGGTCCTTTGGAAATCAGGACGCGCGCACCCTTCACTTGCTCCTGCGCCTGCGACTTATAGCGCCCGTCGGTGATGAATATGCTGCGACCGCCGCTGAACACTAGCACGCCGGCAGTCCCCGTGAACCCCGTCAGGTAACGCACATTGGGCAGGTGCGTGACCAGAAGGGTATCGAGGCCCCGTTTTTCAATGTCTTTCAGCAGCAGTTGTCGTCGGCCATTCTGCGACATACCTGAATTGTAGCAACCACAAAATAAGAAACGCCGGTGCAGGACCGGCGTTGTGAAACCTCGGTGTTCCTATTTCAGTTTTACGCTCCTCAGCATCTGCTCAAAGGTCGGACGCAACTTGCTGAAGTCGCGTTCCGGCGAAATGAACACAAAATACAGAACCGTTCCGTCTTTTCGAGGCATGGTCACCAGCCAGTCGCGTTCGCGCAGCTTTTTTCCGCTACTGTCCTGGATCGGCGAGGTACCAGTCAGGTCCACAGATCTTCCGGTGGTGCCATTGACGCGAATGTCGTCGCCGCTGTTCACCGTGCGCAGATCAGGATTCGATTGCTTCAACGACGCGACTAATTCGTTTGTGGCATCTCTCATCGTCGAGCTTTCCGGCTGGAATCCGTTGATGATCACGCCGTACGCGACCGCGTCCTGGGAGATACCCGCTTCCGGCGCTATCGTGACAGCCGATTCCTGGTTCCCGAAGACCTTCCAGTTCGAAGGGTACGAAACGGTATACGCGCCATGATTCAGCGACTGCATGCTTCCGCTCGGCTGCACTGCTCCAATGCCCGCGTCCGATACCGTGCTGGCCTGTCCTTGCGCGCGTTGCTGAATTTCCTGCGCCGAGTATCCCTTTACGTTCGCAGCCTGCTGGTGAATTCGGTTGAACTCGGAGCTGCTACCCGCGAAGCTCTTGCGCGGAAACTGCGAAACCTCTTTCGACACCGCCGTCACGCGATTGCCCGGGTTGGGGTGATCGCTCAGGAATTGCGGCCCAGCAGCTCCGCCGCCCCCACTTTCCTGTTCGAGCTTGCGGAAGAAGTTGGCCATCTCGACGGGGTTGTAGCCGGCGTTGTATAGGATTCGTGCACCGACGGCGTCCGCCTGTGACTCGGCCGAACGCGAGTACTTAAGGAACACCGAGCCCACGCCAAACGATAGGCCCAGCCTTGCCACCTGGCCCATCACGCCGTTCCCGAGCATGCCGCCCAGGATGGCGAGTGGCACCTGCGCCATCATTTGTTTCGAAGCCTGGTTCGTTGAATGCCGGTAGTAAACATGCGACATCTCGTGCGCGATCACGCCCGCCAGTTGCGCTTCGTTATCAGCCGCCTGGATCGTGCCCAGGTTTACGAAAATCGGTCCGCCCGGCAGCGCAAAGGCGTTGATGTCCTTCTGCTGCACGACGTGGAACTCGTAGGGCCAATTGGGCTGGGGCATTGTGTTCGCCAGCTTCTTTCCGATCGACTGCACATACTGAGTGATCGGGCTGCTGTCCGGCAGAAGCGGCATCTGCTTCTTCACTTCAGCCGCGTTCTGCTTGCCTAGTTCAACGTCCTGCTCTGGGGAAAAGAAGTTCGATCCTCCCGGTTTCGGGAGCGGCACCATGGCTTGTGCCCACGAGGGCACGGTGATGCCGAAAACTAGGATGACCGCTAATATGCGACTTAGGGCGTTATGCCTCATTTCATTCCTCGCAAATACACTCGGGACCCAAGAGATATTCCACTCTTCTCCCCACGTGCTGTAAAGGTATTAACCCGCCACGTAAGTCATAGATGCTGCTCAGGCGCTTCTGAATCTTCAGGCAAAAGAAAAAGGCTGGCGATCTGCCAGCCCTCGGTAACAGCTAAGTCTATTTGTGGTCCGAACTTGCGTTGAATTCACGACGGCTTGCAGCCCGTGTCGCTTTCGCGGCTTGGGGCACCGCAAACTCCGGCCCGTACTTCTCCAGCAGAACCGGGACCAAGGCACCCTCGGCTTCCTTGATGAACCGCATCTTGCCATCTTTCTCGATGTCGATCCGGACGAAGTCTCCGAGTTTTACCTGGCTGGTCGCGACGAGGTTGGCAAGAGGGAACACGATATGACGTTCAATCGCACGCTTCAGGTGCCTTGCACCGTACTTCGGATCGGTGCCCTCTTTCAGCAGGAATTGCTTAACCGCAGGCGTACAACTGAACACGAACTGGTTGTTACCAGTCGCCTGCAGGATCCGTTGTTGCACCATTCCTAGTTCAATTTCGAGAATCTGTTCCAGGTGCTCCGGCCGTAAGGTCTTGAACACAACGACCTTGTCGATGCGGTTCATGAACTCCGGCGAGAACTTCCGGCGCGCCGCATCCTGCGCGGTGCGCGTCATCTTCTCGTCAAGCTTGGCATCCACGAACGGGGCCTTCGGACCGAAGCCCATGCCGCCGCCGACCAAATCGCTCATTTCGGAGGCGCCGAGGTTGGAGGTCATCACGATCAGACACTGCGAAAGGTCGACCCGACGGTTATCACCGAGCGTGAGGGTGGCCTTGTCGAGTATTCCCAGCAGCAACTGCCATAGAGCATCAGACGCCTTCTCGATTTCGTCGAACAGCAGAATCGAAAGCTTCAGCTTGTCCGTATGCCACTGATTCAACGCCTCTTGCGTCAGCAAAGGATGTGTTTCGCGATGGCCGAGGTACCCCGGTGGCGACCCGATCAGCTTGGCAATTTCGTGCGAGTGCTGGAATTCCGCGCAGTCGATCTTGATCAGCGCCCTCGGATCGCCAAAAAGGGATTCCGCGAGCGATTCAACGACTCGGGTCTTGCCCGACCCGGTGGGACCGAGAAAGAGGAGGTTGCCGACAGGCCGTCCTGGCGGATTCAATCCTGCCAAAAACATCTGGTAGATCTCGACAACTTTGTCGACCGCCTGATCCTGCCCTACGATTCTGCGCCGTAACGCAGCGTCAAACTCAGAGGCATCTCCGCTGCGCCGGTTGGGGTCAAGTACTGCATTAATACCGGTTCTCATAAAACCTTACATTCGGCTGAACGTGCCGAAATTCTCAAAAATGATGAAGAGAACGGGCCTCGGAAGTTACAGCCCAAGTAAGCCGACTGGACCCCACCGCCGTCCGGCTTCATCTACTGGATTCCTTAGATGCGCATTCGAGCTATGGCGAAGAGTCGGTCATGAAATGCCTGGAAACTGCCACTTCACGCTATTACTCAGAGGCATGAGAGAGCAGGAGTGTTGCTCTCTAAGGTGCAATGAACTTGTGGATTATTTTCAGCATCTCACAACGTGCTACTATCGGGCCATCCAAGCACTGGTGCCCGTTTACGATGTCAAGTAATTCACGCCTCCCGCTGTTTGCTGTTCTGTTCTTCGTCGCTATAGCCGCGATTTTGCTGCTTAAACCTTCCGAAGCAGTCGTCGTTGAAGCCGCTGACGCAAGTAAGAACGTCACTGTCAAATCCGAATCCGCCGCGACCACGCAACAGCAGGCCGCACCCGGAACCGTCATTCACACTGCTAAATCAGGCGACACGGTTCCCATGCTCGTCCGTAAATATCTGTGGGACAGCAAGTACATGACCTCGTCCGAGTTTGAGGCGGCGATCAGGCAGGCGAACCCGACAGTCAAGGGTACCTTCCTCAAGGCGGGGGAAAATGTCGTCGTGCCAGGCATCGAACCCGTTCAGTCCGAAAAGCTGATTTCGGTGCCGAAGGACTATGAGGTCCGGGCGATTTACCTGACCGGCATCATGGCGGCGAGCGAAAAGGGCATCAACATTGTCCGCCAGTGGCGCAAGGTCGGTGGCAACGCAGTTGTCTTCGACATCAAGGACAGCGATGGCTGGGTCAACATCAACTTTGACCATGAACTTGTGCCCAAGGGGCACAAGCCACCAATCAAAAATCTCGCGAAGTACACCAAGTTTCTTCACTCCATGGGCATGCACGCCATCGCTCGTATTGCGATCTTCCGCGACGAGGCCATCGTGGTGCAGCATCCGGAATTGGCCGTAAAGTCCCGCCGCACCGGGCAGCCTTGGCAAGAGAATGGCAAGCTGGTTTGGACTGACGTTTCCAACCAGAAGGTCCAGGCTTACAACATCGCCCTGGCCAAGCATGCAGCTCTATCCGGTGTGGATGAAGTGCAATTCGACTATGTCCGTTTCCCGGCCGAGGGAGATCAGAAAGACGCGAAGTTCGCGTTCGAAACTGCGAACCCCACCTGGAAACGTACCGATGTCATTACCGATTTCCTGAAGGACGCCTACGCTGAACTGCACCCGACTGGTGTCCTGTTCTCGCTCGACGTCTTCGGCGTCATGGCCTGGCAGCGCTCGGTTGACCTTGCTCACACGGGTCAGGACATCCCGAGCATGGCGAAGTACTGCGATGTCCTGTCGCCCATGATCTACCCGTCGCACTTCTTCGGCATGGATGGCTACGCCAGTCCGGGCGACGCGCCGGAGCACTTCATCGGCACTTCGATGGATCGCTTCCGCACCATCACGAAGGACACGAACGTTGTTCTTCGCCCGTGGCTGCAAGCCTTTGCCTGGAAAACCAAGACCTACTCGCCCGAGTACATTCAGGTGCAGGTCGCTACCTCTGCCAGCAAAGGTGGCGTCGGCTTCCTGTTCTGGAATGCGCGCAATGACTACAGCAAGCCCTATGCGGCCATGCCGGTGATGGCGAAGAACCAGAAGTTCTTCCGTGGCGACGAGTACGACAGACTTCCTAAGCCTGCTGCGGCCGACCCGGTGACCAATACGGCTCAGTCCAAGTTCCATCCCAGCGGGCCGTAATTGCCGCGATTCTCAAGAGCCCACGGTACGCCGTGGGCATCTTCTTTTTGGTTTGTTGCTAACAGTTTTTTGCGTCTGGTTTGGCCCGCCAGACGGGCCAGTACCGAAATTCCTACCGTATAATGAAAACTGATTAAGCGTCTTGCCTGATTGTCCAACGTCCAATTGAGGAGTTGACCTGAGGGGTGGACGCTAGGGCTGTGTACGTACCCCGATTTTGCAGGGAGGGCCGGGAATGGCCATTCAGAGGACCGAAAAGATTTGGCACAACGGTCGTTTCATCAACTGGGACGACGCGACATTGCATGTGATGGCTCACGTGGTGAACTATGGGTCATCGTTGTTTGAGGGTATTCGCTGTTATTCGCATCCGTCCGGTCCCGCCGTATTCCGGGCGCACGAGCACATGCAACGCCTCATTGATTCGGCAAAGATCTACCGTATCGAAGTCCCGTTCAACCGCGACGAACTGGTCAGCGCCATGGTTGAACTGATCGGGATCAACAAGGTCAGCCCCTGCTACATCCGGCCGATCGTGCTTCGCGGTTACGGTGAAGCCGGCGTGAATCCCTTCCCAGCGCCGATCGAGGTTTACATCGCCAATTATCCGTGGGGCAAATACCTGGGCAAGTCCGACGAAGGCGTCGACGTCTGCGTTTCGTCATGGACCCGTATCGCTCCGAACACGCTGCCGGCGATGGCGAAGTCCGGCGCCAACTACATGAATTCGCAGCTCATTAAAATGGAAGCGATCAGCAACGGTTACGTCGAGGGCATTGCACTCGACATCAACGGCATGGTCAGCGAAGGGTCCGGCGAAAACCTGTTCCTCGTTCGCAACGGCAAGCTGATCACCGCGCCGCTTGGAAACTCGGTGCTTCCGGGAATCACCCGCGATTCTGTCCTCCAGATCGCCCGTGACCTCGACATCCCGGTGGTCGAGCAGATGATCCCGCGTGAAATGCTCTACATCGCCGACGAAGTCTTCTTTAGCGGCACCGCGGCCGAAGTCACGCCGATCCGCTCCGTGGACAAGATCAAGGTTGGCGACGGCTCGGTCGGACCGATCACGAAGGCCGTTCAGAAGGAGTTCTTCGGGATCGTAGAAGGGCGCATTCCGGACCGCCACAATTGGTTCACTCCGGTTTCGGTCAAGCAACCGGTTGGTGTGTAGAACGTTCTCTGCCTCGAAAGGCTCGGTCTTCGGACCGAGCCTTTGTATTTCTGGAACGAATCCACAGCCTGTTCGCGCCGAACTGTCCGGCGGTGGTTTAGACTTTCTCACTGCATATCCGTAGTCCAGCCAGACAGGAGGCTTTTATGGCAACTGCAACCATGCCCCAGGTCACACCTGATTTCGTATTGACCAGCCGCGATTTCGCTCTCGCCGGATTCGACCGCGAGAAGGTCGCCACCAAGCGCGTTATCGAAGCAATTCCCGAAGCCAAGAAGAACTGGAAGCCCGACGAGAAATCCAAGACCGCCGAAGAACTCGCGTGGCACATCGCATCGGTGGAAGTTGGTTTTCTGCACGCGGTCGCCAAGGGCAATTTTGCCACGATGGAGGAGGAAGAGAGAGTTATGAAGAATCCTCCAAAAACCATTGCCGAGATTGCCAAGTGGTATGAGGAGAATCTTCCGAAAGCGATTGCAGCGGTCCAGAAAATGACGATCGAGCAGTTGCTGACGCCGATCGATTTCTATGGCGCCTTCAACTTCCCGGCGTTCATGTACCTGGAGTTCGCAAAAGTTCACAGCATCCATCATCGTGGATGGCTGGCGAGCTATCTGCGTCCGATGGGCGGCAAAGTGCCCAGCATTTACGGCGGCAGCGCCGACGAACCCTGGCAAGGATAAATCCACTTCCAAGGACCCAGCCTTTACGGTTCTTCGAGCGTAAGGGCTGGGGTCACTACCACGAAAAGTCCCCCGACTTCCGTTACTTCTACGAATACCACCTCATTGCGTATGCTGCTCTGTCCGTGATACTTTCAGCCCACTTTCAGCTGTTCCGGAAAAGCTATGCCGATGCAAATTGATGACCTGCTCCGTATTGCGATGGAGCGGAAGGCCTCTGACCTTCACCTGAAGGTCG
Organism: Terriglobales bacterium; assembly: GCA_035561515.1. Lineage (NCBI taxonomy): Bacteria > Pseudomonadati > Acidobacteriota > Terriglobia > Terriglobales > Terriglobales bacterium. The sequence continues at coordinate 19,884 of DATMXP010000049.1, forward strand.
GGAACTATCCTCACATCCGTGTGGATGGTGAACTCGCTCCCTTAACGGATCAGACGCGCGTGAGCGCCGAAGACATGCTGAACATGGCGTTCAGCATGATGTCGAACCGGCAGAAGCAGAAGTTCAAGGAGAATGCCGAACTCGACATGGCCTACGGCGTCGCTGGTCTCGGCCGCTTCCGTGTGAACGTGTTTCAGCAGCGCGGCAATGTCGGATTGGTTCTCCGCGTTATTCCGACCAAGATCAAGCCCATCGACGAGCTTTACCTGCCTCGCATTGTGGACAAGATCTGTGACGAACCTCGTGGGCTGGTGCTGGTCACCGGCGTTACGGGTTCCGGTAAGTCCACGACTTTGGCGGCGATGATCGACCGCATCAACTCGATGCGTTCCGAGCACATCATCACCATTGAGGACCCGATCGAATTCCTCCATCGCGACAAGAAGGGATTCGTCAACCAGCGCGAAGTCGAAGTGGACACACCATCGTTCGCGTCGGCTTTACGCGCCAGCTTGCGTCAGGATCCGGACGTGATCCTCGTCGGCGAAATGCGCGACCTGGAGACGATTTCGACTGCGCTGCACGCGGCTGAAACCGGTCACTTGGTCTTCTCGACCTTACATACTTTGGACGCGGTCGAAACGATCAACCGCATCATCTCCGTCTTTCCACCGCCAGAGCAGAAGCAAGTCCGCATGCAATTGGCCGCAACTTTGCGGTCGGTCATCAGCCAGCGACTGGTTCGTCGCGCCGATGGCGCAGGCCGTGTTCCCGCGGTCGAAGTGCTGATCTCGACGGCTTACGTCCGCGAGTGCATCATCACGCCGGAGAAGACGCGCACGATCCGCGAAGCCCTGGCAACAGGCACTTCGCAGTATGGCATGCAGACGTTCGACCAATCGCTCTATGACCTGTATTCGCAGGGATTGATCTCGTTCGAAGTGGCACTCGAGAACGCCAGCAATCCGGACGATTTCAAGCTGCGTGTTGCAGGTATCTCGAGCACCAGCGAATCGGCTCGCGAAGACATGCAGGCGAGTTACGGAGCTGGATTCGCACGTTAGCGAGTTGTAGTTCCCCTGGAGAAAGGACGCGCTGCGGCGCGTCCTTTCGCTTTTGGTGCAGGTGCGTTAAGGTACGCGCATGAGCTTCGGCCGAAAACCCAAGGTGCTGTTGAACGACGAACCATCTCTCTACGAGTACGCGATTGGCGCGCTTGGCCGACGCATGCGAACTGTCGCCGAACTGAAACGCCTGATGCGGCCGAAGGTCGAGGACTCGGAATACGGCCGCGTGCTGGTGGAGACGGTGATCGCGAGGCTGAAGGAAGAGAAGTACCTGAACGACAGTCAGTACGCTGCGACGTTCTCGTCGCTGCGGAAGGAGAACGAGCGCTTTGGAAAGCGTCGTGTCATCTCGGACCTGAAGCAGCGTGGCGTTCACGACGAGGTGATCAGCAAGGCCGTTTCGGCGACGTACGAAGACACGAACGAAGAACAGTTGGCGCGCGACTTCCTGCGTCGTAAGCGACTGAAGAAGCCGTCGAACGAGAAAGAGACTGCACGAATTTTTCGCGCCATGGTGCGGGCGGGGTTTGGGTCGAGGACGATCTTCGCGATCCTGAAGAACTGGGACGTGGACGACGAGGTGCTGTCGGCACTGGAGGAAGAGGAGCCGCCGACGGAGCAGTAGGCCCGCATATCGATGCCAGTGGCGTTAACCCGCGCGAGCGTGCCGTGCGC
>DATMXP010000050.1 GCA_035561515.1 Terriglobales bacterium
GCTTTGTTTTCTTATAGAAAGGCAAAACCGGGGGGGAGGGGGGAGGGGTTACCCAATTCGCGACAGTCTGGGCAAGGGTTTTTCTAACCGCCAGCCCCTGAATTAGGCGCCTGCCGAGATTTCTCTTTCCACTCAGGGTATTGCATACTGGTTACTGGATGACGCCGAACTTCTTGCCGCCACGCAGCCTCACCACGCCGCTCTGGAAGCGGTTGTTTTCCAATCTGCGCGACGCCATCGCCCCGCCGAAGCAGCCGCCCCTGCAAGTCACGTCGCAGCCAGTCAACCTGGGGATGATCCTCGGCGACCGGCTGGCGATGCCGTGGTACCGGACGGTTTTCACGAACCTCGGTGACGTCATCACCCCGGAAACGCAACCGCCTCTCGAACTCCAGTCCGCTCCGGTGGACGTGGAACTCATCGGCGACCAGACGTCGAAGCCCTGGTGGACGTCGCTGGTCCGCAACTTGGCCGACGCGATCGCACCCGAGCGCCAGCCCGCGCTGGCCATCACTTCGGCGCCGGTGAATCCGCCGCGCGCGTCCGACTACCTGACCGCGCCGCGCTGGTCCGACCTGCTCGACACTCCAAAAGTCTTCTACCCCGACGCGCCGAAAGATCCCGCCGAACGCTACCGCGGATTTGTCTTCGCGCCCCCACCGCCGCCGGTCCGCACTCCGGCAACCGAATCGGCCTACCAGGTCCGCGTCCGCCAGATCATGACGGAAAAGAAAAAGAACCTCCGCTACGCCCGCCTCCGCGAAGGACTCTGGGTAAGCTGCGTGCTGGCGGAAGTCGTCTTCCTGGTGCTGTGGTGGTGGAGATTTTAGTAATAAAGGAATGGTGGAGGCGGCGGGAGTTGAACCCGCGTCCGAAGGTGTAGTCAGCAGAGAGCCTACATACTTAGTCGCATTCACGCCGGGCTTACGCCCAACTTTCGCCGCTCGCGCTGAGAACGCGACAAGAAACGCGAGCCGCTAGTCCGCAAATCTCGGTTCCGCCCTTGGACCTCGGTTGGAACCCAGCCTACTGTGCGACGCCGGCTCTCAGCCCGTAGACAAAGCCGAGGACAGCGGCAACCTAACTAATTAGGCTGCGTATGCCAGTTCTTGATTGGCAACTATCATTTTTGCCACAGTCACGGGCGTGTGCACCCCGGTATGCCTCGCTGCCGCAATCATCTCCGTCGAAGCCGTGGCGCCCCCATTTCGGTGTGCCCGCTGTGCAGAAACCTTGCGGTCTGTTCGACCGGCCCGGGGCTGGTTTTCTCCGGGCCGCTGTCCCTTCCAGTGTATCGCTACACAGAAGGTAGTCAAACTATCTATTAGATGTAAAAGATTTGCTTTTGATTCAATGCCTTGCGCCGATTTAGTTTGCATCCCGACGCTTAGACAGTCATCGAATAGTTGTCGCGGCAACCACGTCTGTTGCCGATGTGCCATTCATCACCGCACCCATAACAAAATCCATTTAGTCTCACCGACGGAGAACTTGCATGAGTCATACAGTCGAAGTTCCTGAGCAATCCAATACATCTGCCAAAACCACGAAAGCGCTCGGCTACGCCGCACAAAGCGCTACTTCCCCACTCGCGCCGTTCTCGTTCGAGCGCCGCGTTCCCGGCCCGAAGGATGTTCAAATCCAGATCCTCTATTGCGGAGTTTGCCACTCCGATCTGCATACAGTCCGCAACGAGTGGAACAACACCATCTATCCGTCGCTGCCCGGACATGAAATCGTCGGCCGCGTAACAGCCGTCGGCAACGAAGTAAAGAAGTTCAAGGTCGGGCAAGTGGCCGCTGTCGGCTGCATGGTTGGCTCCTGTGGAACCTGCCCGAACTGCAAACAGGGTTACGAGCAATATTGCGATGTGGGCTTTGTTGGAACATACAACGGTGAAGACAAGGTCCTCGGCGGCATGACTTACGGAGGCTATTCGACGCATGTTGTGGTCGACGAGCACTTCGTCCTGAGCGTTCCCGAGAATCTACAGGACAACCTTGCCGCTGTCGCGCCGCTGCTCTGTGCCGGCATTACTACGTACTCCCCGCTGCACCATTGGAAGGTCGGTCCCGGACAGAAGGTCGGCGTTGTCGGTCTCGGCGGATTGGGCCATATGGCCGTGAAGATTGCCGCCGCGATGGGCGCGCACGTGGTCCTCTTCACAACGTCGCCCAATAAGAAAGACGACGCGCTTCGGCTTGGGGCGAAAGAGATCGTCGTCACCAGGGATCCGGCCAATTTCGAGAAGCACCTGAACAGCTTCGACTTCATTCTCGACTGCGTCTCGGCGCAGCACGACATCAACCAGTACCTGAACCTGCTGAAGCGTGATGGCACGCTGACTCTGGTGGGTGCTCCCGAAAAGCCGCTTCCGGCAGAAGCTTTCAGCTTGATCTTCAAGCGGCGACAGTTTGCGGGTTCGCTGATCGGCGGAATTCCAGAGACGCAGGAGATGCTCGACTTCTGCGGCAAGCACAACATTGTTTCCGACATCGAGATTATTCCGATCCAGAAGATCAACGAAGCATACGAGCGCATGCTGAAGAGCGACGTGAAGTATCGCTTTGTAATCGACATGGCTTCGCTTCAGCAATAAACCTTAGACGACAACCGCATAAAGAGCACTTGGTGACAACAATCGCTGAGTGCTCTTTTTGTTTTCTTAGGGATTAATGCGGATTACGCCCACTCAAAATCGCTTGTATTCTGCGGACAAGAAAGATGGACTTTCCACCGGAAGGCCTTGTACTCCATTCAAGGAGAACGGCCTGTTCGTAATCTGTTGGAGGTTACGTCGATGACCTAAAGTCCAAATATCGTAACTAATGGTGTGAGCTACCACGCCACTAGAAGCGCAAGGAGATTCAAGTGGCATACCGCCCCCAGTACACCTTCATCTTCCTACTGTTGTCGTTCTGTTTTGTTCTTACCGCTTCCGCAAAAGATAACCAACTTACCCCGGCTCAGGTCGCAGCGAAGGTTGCGCAGGCTGAGCGTCTTACTCTGTCGCTGAGCGCGTCAGTGGACGAGTACAAGAGTGCACCGAATTCCGAGAAGTCCCAAAAGCTAATGAACGCCCGCGGGCTGGCAAAGCAGCGCGCGGCAGTGATGTCCGAACTGATGCGTCAGGCTCCGGCCGATGCGTTGCGCTTGCTTGCACCAGCGGGATTGCGCAGTTCGCTTCCCGCGGCCGATCAGGGTTCAGTCGAAGCACCCGTTACGCTCGACGGCGAGATGGAAGTGCTGATCGAAGAGCGCAATGACGGTTCCCATCACGATCACTTCTTCCTGAAGACGGCGAGGGAACGTCTTGAACTGCACTTCGGGGCAAACAAACCGTACCAATTGCGCGGCGGAGACAAGGTCCGCGTGAAGGGTTCGCGTTTGAATACTGATGTGCTGATGCGGTCGGGAACGGACTCGAGTTCCGTACAGACCCTGGCGCTTGCGACACCGAACACATTTGGCGCGCAAAGCACGCTGGTGATCCTGGTGAATTTCCAGGACAACACCTCCCAGCCTTACACTCCGGCCTATGCGTATGACGTAGTCTTCAACACCACGAGCAAGTTCGACATGGAGAACTCGCAGAACCAGACCTGGCTCACGGGAACTGTGGCCGGATGGTTCACCCTGCCGATGTCGAACAGCACTTGCGACTACAACCAGATCGCCACGCTTGGCGATCAGGCCGCCCAGAATGCCGGCTACAACCTGAGCCAGTATCCGCGGCGCGTGTATGGCTTCCCTTCCGGTAGTTGCGGCTGGTGGGGACTGGGCAACGTAGGCGGAAATCCGACGCATGCCTGGATCAATGGCACCTTCAGCCTCGCGGTGGTCGGTCACGAAATGGGCCACAACCTTGGCTTGTGGCACGCGCGTTCTTATGACTGCGGCACAACGACGCTCGCGGCAGGCTGCAGCATCGGCGAATACGGCGACAATTTCGACATCATGGGCAACGGCTACTACGAGCACTTCAGCGCATTCCAGAAGGAACGCCTGGGATGGCTGAACTATGGCAGCTCTTACCCGCTGCTGACGGTACAGTCGAGTGGCACGTACACAATCGAACCGTATGCGGCCATGACGAGCGGCTACAAGGCCCTGAAGATCCTCAAGAGCACCGACAGCTCCGGATACAAAACCTGGTATTACGTGGAGTTCCGCCGTCCGGTGGGCTTTGACGCAATGGGCATTATCGCCAACAACAGCAACGTAAGTAATGGTGTGCTCGTGCACACGGGCTATGAAGGCAACGGCAACAGCGCCAACCTGCTGGACATGCAACCCACAAGCACGGGCTGGAGCGGGCCGGCGTTGAGCGTCGGACAGACATTCTCGGATCCGGATTCAGGCGTGGCGGTCACGCTGGCATCGTCGAGCAGCACGGGGGCGACCCTCAACGTCTCGCTCACCGGCGCGCCCTGTACGAAGTCGAATCCCGCCGTGTCACTCTCTCCTTCGCAAAGCCAATGGATGGCGCCGGGTTCCACCGCCACCTACACGCTCAGCGTAAAGAACAACGATTCCACCAATTGCTCGGCCGCAACCTTCAATCTGGCGAATGTGGTCCCATCCGGCTGGGTTGGGTCCCTTGCCAGTTCGGCCATAGTCGTGAATCCGGGCACGAACGCATCGACGTCGCTGAAGGTTACCTCTCCTTCGGGCGCAACGAGCGGCTATTACAACTTCACCGCCAGTGCGGCAAACTCTTCGGCTACGAACTACGCTGCATCGACAACGGGCACTTATGTTGTGTCCAGTTCGATGGGCGTCACCGTTTCGACGGCACAGACGTCGTACTCGCGTAACACCACTGTACCTATCAGCGTTAGCGCGAGTGCGAACGGCGGGCCGGTGTCCGGTGCAAGCGTGAAGGTTTCCGTCACCAAGGCCAATGGCTCGGTCACGAACCTCAGCGGCACAACGGGCTCCAACGGCACTGTCACGTTGAACCTCAGGCTGAAGAAACAGGATTCGGTCGGCACCTACTCGGTGACGGCTACCGTGACCAGCGGATCGATCTCAGGAACAGCATCCTCCTCTTTCGTCGTGAAGTAGTCCCATCATTCCTCCTTCGGGCCACCGCTTCGGCGGTGGCTTTTTTGTTCACAAAGGCCTGTGAGTAAGATCACCGACTCTGGTGTCAACCTGTCTCAGACTCCCACCCAGAGGTGCTTTATGCCGATCATTGCTATGGGGGTGGTGGCCCTGATCGTGTTCGTGGTAATGGGCGCGATGCTGTTCTACGCGGCGTATGCCGAGACTAAGACTGAGCATGAGATAGCCCACAAGCAAGGTTCGAAGCCGGAGTTGAAGAGTCACGCCCCCACTGCGTGATTCGCTCACTGCGCTCCGGTCCAGCGGCATGGAAACACTGCGCAAGGTACTCCGCCCGCGCACGTCTCAGGAGGCGAGTTTCCATGCCGCTTTCATCTCCAGCCCTGTCCGCCGCCTGACCCCTTGCGATACACTGGACTGTAAGCTCCGAAACGGAGGAGCGAGTGAATACCCGCAGAATTCTTTCCAGCGTTCTACTTCTATTTACGATCGTCGTTCTGCTGTTGTGGTACGCGCGCAGCGACCGCCAGGTTTCCGCACGGCCGGTGGGACAGTCGATTGTGATTCCAACTCCACTGGGACTGCCTCCGGTACCGTTTCCCGCGGACAATCCGCCCACGGCCGAAACCGTTGCGCTTGGCCGGCAGCTTTACTACGACACCAGCCTTTCAGCGGACAACACCATAGCCTGCTCCACATGTCATGATCCGGCGTTTGGCTTTTCCGATCCGAAGCCGGTTTCCGAAGGCGTGCTGAAACGGACGGGCACACGGAATTCCCCGACGGTGCTGAACTCCGTTTACTTCTCCTCGCAGTTCTGGGATGGCCGTGCCGCGAGCCTGGAACAACAGGCCGAAGGTCCGATGCAGAATCCCGTCGAGATGGCCCACTCATTGCGTGGAGTGGAACAGAAACTAACCCAGAATCCCAGGTACGCCGAGGAATTCCGGAAGGCATTCGGTAACGGACCAATCACCATTCAGCGGGTGGTGAATGCGATCGCGGCTTTCGAGCGCACCGTGGTGAGCGGAAATTCCCCCTTCGATCGCTGGTACTACGGCAAAGATGAGAAGGCGGTCAGCGATTCGGTGAAACGAGGCTTCGAAGTATTCCGCGATCCTCATAAGGGCAACTGCCAGACGTGCCATACGGTGAACGAAAACTACGCTCTGTTCACCGACAACAAGTTCCACAACATCGGCGTGGGCGCTACCGAAGACAGCGTGAAAGATCGCGGGCGCTTCGATGTGACGAAGGATCCTGCCGACACCGCTTCCTTCAAAACTCCGACGCTTCGCAATGTGGCGCTGACTGCACCGTACTTCCATGACGGTAGCCGCAAGACGCTAAAGGAAGTACTCGACTTCTATATCGGCGGCGGCAACTCCAACCCGCATCTGGATAAGGAAGTCCACGCTCTCGACTTCCTGACTGCGCAGGAACGCGCCGACCTGATTGCATTTATGGAATCGCTTACGGGCGAGATGCCGAAGGATGTTGGGCCACTACCGCAACACGAACTGACAGCAACGCAATCCGGCAAATAAAAATGACCCGCGTCCCCCGACGCGGGTCGAAGTTATCAGAAGGTCACTTACGTCCTTGCCACCACAGCGGTGGCACCCCGGTTTGCGTTGTACGCATGCAGAGCTTCGATCATTGCCCGGATATTCTGGCCGGGCATTCCGGGACTGGTACCACCACCCAATGAGAGGATGATCCCCTCTCCCTGGGAGTCCTCAAGCACATCGAGCGTCGCGGCCTTCACCTCTTCCGGTGTGCCCCGAACGCCAATCTCCAGCGGATTCACATTGCCCATCAGACACATGCGATCCCCTACCCGCTGCTTCACTTCGCGAATGTTTCGCTGCTTTCCCCAGTTCAGCACGTTGAAGCCGACGTCGGGCAAATGGTTCAGGCAGGCGCCGACTTCCGCATCGTTGTGATAGACCTTGATCCAATCTTTTGGAAACGCGTCGCAGATTCGCTTCAGGTACGGATGAGCGAATTCGAGATACTTCTCTTCATTGATAAAGCCAACGATATCGTCGAGGATAAAGATGCTTTCGACGGTGTCGCCCAGAACCTTGTGCTGCGCTTTCAGCCAGTCGATGACGACATTCGTGCAGAGGTCGATGAGCCGGTGAGCGCCGGCAGGGTCCTTGCGAATGTCCATCATGAACTTCTGTGTCCCGCGAACGAAACCCGCCGTGCAGAGAGGGCCGCGAGCGGTGATCATGGGCAGCGTGTAACCTGCGTCGAGAATGCGCTGCTTCACCATGCTCATGTGATGAAGCGTGAGGGCGGCGTACGAGTCCACTTCCACTTCGTACTTGGAAATCTTATCGATGTCTTCGAGGCGATACAGAGTCGCTTCCTCGCTAGGAGTGGTATTGGGCCAGAACTTGATCTTCGCGCCGAGAATGGACGGCTCGGCGGCCATACCGAATTCCATCCACCAGGACGGGACAAAGATGACCTCAGGAAATTCATGCATGATCGTCAGGTTCGAGCGGAACCAGAGGTCGAGATCAAGGTAGTAATCGAGATGTTTGAGGCCGAGATAACCCGGGACCCATGGGCTGTCGATAATCATGGCCATGGGTATCTGGCTGAGTTTCTCGAGGCGGGCTGCTTTCTTAAAGGTCTCCCACTGTTGGGGAAGCATAATGACTCCAGCTACGTTTGTTCGATGTCCGAACTATTGAAATCCGGCGACAGATTACCACTGTGCGGGTGGAAGTCAATTGCACAGGTCACAGAGGAAAGTGTACGACTGAAGCGGTTTAGCTCGGTGCGATGTCGATGGATGTTCCGCTCGCATCATGCGATGGTCGCGCAAGGCGCAAGCAATCGTCGCGCAACGCGCTAGTTTTGGTTAGAATCAAGGCACGGCCCTGTAGCTCAGATGGATAGAGCAGCGGTTTCCTAAACCGTTGGTCGGCAGTTCGACTCTGCCCAGGGCCTCCATTCCTGGACCCCTTACAAAACAACATGGATGTCTTCCTTGCGGGCATTTGAATCGCGTCACTAAACGCACCAACTAAATATTTCCTATCACGAAATGAGTCCCAATTCGGGACTGCACTCAAAAACGTGGATTTTTCACGCCTTGTGACCTCCTGCGAGGGGGACAATCTCGACTAGGAAACGATCCCTTCAGGTGTAAACACCCAATCCATGCGGTTCGGCTCTTGTCTCAACGACCCTAGATACTCGTTGGAGGTCGATATGAGTTTCTCGAAACCGTTGTTTCACAATGTACTTCCCTTGCTTGCACTTGTCGTATGTTCAATTGCCTCGGCACGTGCAGGTGACTGGGCAGTATTTTGTCCAGATTCAAAAATCAATGAAGTGTTAAACGCTTTGGACAGCATTGGGCCTCACACGATATGGATCGCGGGCACCTGCAATGAAAACATAACCATCGCACAGAGACACAACGTAACTCTGCGGGACATGCCTCCTTGGACGGCATCCATCGTGGCAGCGGATCCAGCAATGCCTACGGTCGGAGTCTATTCCTCTCACGGCGTGACGCTGGAGAACTTGACGATCGAAAATGGTGCACCGGGGTTGCTGGTAACTCAGCAATCGCAAGTGGTCCTGCGCAACTCTGTCGTGCAGAAGAACGCACCCAATGGTGTTGATGTGCTTATCGGATCCGTTCTCGAAGTAGATGGAGGGTCGATCATCGACAACCAGAGGAACGGCTTGCGCACGGACAGCTCAGTTGTATGGGTGGGCCCGGAACGTTTGTTCATCGCGCGGAATCTTGGAGGCGCGGGGCTCAACGTTGTTGCCAGCGACATCGAGGTAAACAACGGCGCTCTCACGGTGGAGGACAACAACACTGCTGTTTCGGTCGTGAGTGGTCGGTTAACTCTATTCGGCCCTGCTACTGGGGATGGAGTGATCTTTCAAAACAACAAGGCAGGCCTGAACTTTGTGAACGCATCTGCATTTCGTGTGGCCAGTGCCTTTGTCATTCGCAACAACGGACAAATCGGAATACGAATGGCGGGCAGTTCCGCGCAAATCGGTAGCCCAGGAGTAATCGAAGGACACTCGATTAACGGAGTGTCGGTCGGTAGCCTCAGTCGCTTCACCATTACGGGCGGTATGACACGAATACAAAACAATGGCAACAGCACCAACCCTGAACGCGGCGGAATCCGGCTTGATGGCGGTGCATCGCTGGACGCGACAAACATCACAATCTCCGAAAACGGCGGTTTCGGCTTGCTGGCGATACAAAATAGCAGGATGACGATCGGCGATGCGACGATCTCAAACAATTCCGACGCCGGAGTTACGGTCAGACGCCTTTCGAGCGCGCATTTCGATAATCCGCCGGTGATCAGTTCCAGCGGTCGAGCATCGATTGTTTGCGATACCACTTCGTTGGTCAGTGGGAACCTAACCGGCGTGGCCGGCATTGATTGCAGCCGCATCGAACGCGAAGTTGGGCCACCACACGATGGCACAGTACATTAATTGCAGGGTGGCCAACTACGTCGGCACAAACATGAGAAGGCCATCGTCTGCGGTGGCCTTTTCACACCAATTATGGGTGTAGAAATGGGAGCTCTGTCTATTCCGCCCTCTAGGCTTCCACAAGTTCCTGAGTGATTTCTTTTGGCGCAAGATTAGAAGAGTTCTTCTTGGTATCTGCCGGGCGGCAGTCCACGGTGCCGAGAATGTCGTCGTGCATGTCGGCACGGCGGCGATTCTGCACGATGCCCTCTACGAGCCTTTGCGCACGCGGGTTGAGTACGGCCACAGGAAGAATGCGGAAGTGGCGGAAGATCCAGGCGAGACAGAGCCGCTCAAAGAACGTTGGACAGAGATAGACAGGCCCTGCGCTTGTAACTACTTCAAGTACTCCATTAAGAATTCTGCCAGATGACATGACCGCATTCCTGATCTGATGTTACGGAAAACCGGTCGGGGAGAACGGCTGAAAATCATACACCTGCACGATTTTTGGGGCAACAGAATTAAAGCTGAAGTTTAACTTTAGGTTTCCCCGCCGGTTGCGGGCTGATCGAGGTACTTAATAAAGACGACCTCGTTCTGTTTCTCGTTGAAAACCAGTTCGTCGGCCATGGCTTTCACCATCAGGAGCCCGAATCCCCCAGGGCGAATTCCCTTCTCGGCCCTGACGGTCGTATGGGTAATGAGGTCGCCCCCGGCGTGGCCGACGGCTGCGTGAGCCAGTTCCTCAAACTTGAAACCCGGGCCCGGATCGGATATCCGGTACTGGAGCATGCGGGGAGTCCGCAGATAGGAGATGCGGACGCGCCGAGTTGGGTCGAGTCCTCCGCCCCACTCGACCGCATTCATCAGCAATTCCCGGAAACACTGGGCGACGGAGTCTCGTAATTCTTCGGGCAGACCGGTGATCTGCCGCATGAACTGGTCCACCCGCTCGGCCGCGTTTCGTGAGCACGGCACCGACAGTTCGAACCACTCTGGCTTCGCGGAGATCACCTCTATGGCCGGCAGTCTAGGCGCCTCCAATGATTCCCGCACGAGATGCACCAATTCCTTGGGGTCGAAGGGCTTCCGAACGTAGCCGTAGGCCTGGTCCTTAACGGCGCGGAGCACGCTTTCGGAGGTCTCGTCGGCGGTGATGATTAGGAACCGGGGACCGTCTTCCGAGTAATACCGCTCGAGCAACTCCATACCGTTGAAGTCGGGTAAACCGAGATCCAGGAGGACTAAATCCCAACTCCGACGGAGTAAAAGGTCCTCGGCTTCGGCCCCGGTTCCACAGGTTTCAACGTCCAGATCTTCGTCATGGAGGAGTCGCAAAAGAAGGCGGCACAACTCCGGATCGTCGTCTACGATCAGAATAGCTTTGCGTACCGGCCCCATGTTGCAGCATCATATTCCCCTGCTCCCCTGAAGGCCATTCCCTAAATGGCCAAAGTAATCCGGTTTCGGGCCCCTTTCGCACACGGTTTTCCTAGCAAGGATTGGAAAATGATGCCTCTTCGCCATCGGCCAAAGAAGAAAGGACTCAAACTCGTGACCAGCCCAAAAAAGGAACTCATGCCTGATGCCGTAGTGCCCAACGGTGATGCGGAACAGTCGGGCGCCAGTGTCGATAAAATCCGCGACATACTCTTCGGACCCCAGATCAAGAATTACGAGGCGCGCTTCGTTCGGCTAGAGGAAACGCTCGCGCGCGAAAACGCCCAGATCAAGGACATGATGGCGCGCCGTTTCGAGTCGCTCGAAGGCTTCGTAAAAAAGGAGACGGAAGCACTGGCGTCGCGGATCAAGGCTGAGCGCGACGAACGCAGCGAAGCCGCGCGCGACCTGGCGCGAGATCTGAAATCCGCCACCGAAGCACTTACGAAGAAAATCGTCGAACTGGATAACAAGACCGCGGAAGCCCAGAGCGGACTTCGCCAAGACCTGCTCGCGGAATCGCGCAAGCTGCTGGATGAGATCCGCCGCCGCAGCGATGAACTGACTTCTCTGCTTGAAAAGCGAACTGCCGAGCTGCGTGCCGACAAGGCTGACCGGTCGTTGATCGCGGCGTTGTTGGCCGATATGGCGATGCAGATTTCCGGCGAACCGGAAGGCAACAAGAAGAAGGTGGCGCGCGCCGGACGCGAAGATTAACAGCCATGGCAAGTTCCACCGCATCGGGTGTGACGCCGGAATCTCCCGGCGCCAACCATAATCCGCACTCGCTCGCCGAGCTGCGCGAGTTGATCGTCGGCCCGGAACAACGCGAGCTTGCAGACTTGCGCGCACGGCTCGATGATCCGGAGCTTCGCACACAAGATTTGAGCCAGATCGTGGCCGAAGCCATTGCGTTGCGCGCCCGGCACGACCGAGCCATGCTGCGCACGCTTCAGCCGATGATCGAGGAGGCGCTGCGAATCTCGGTTGAACGCGATCCGAAGATCATTGCCGATTCGCTATTCCCTATCATCGGACAAGCCGTGCGAAAGGCCGTAGCGCACTCGCTGCGAGGGATGGTCGAGTCGCTGAACCATATCCTCGAACGGAGCTTCTCCCTTGAAAGTCTGAAGTGGAGGTTTGAGGCACTCCGGACCGGCAAGTCGTTCGGCGAAATTGCATTGATGCGCAGCTTGCGTTTCAGGGTGGAACAGGTCTTTCTGATCCACCGCGAGACCGGATTGCTGTTGAACCACGTAGCGGCAAAAGGAGCGGTGGTTCAGGATACGGACCTCGTATCCGGAATGCTGACGGCGGTACAGGATTTCGTGCGCGACTCGTTCACCGGCGGCAAGAGCGAGGAGTTGGAGACCATGCAGGTCGGTGAATACGTCGTTTGGGTGCAGCATGGGCCGTCGGCACTACTCGCGGCCGTGGTTAGCGGGGCCGCACCTCCCGACTTGCGCAACGTTTTTCAAAAGGCGCTCGAAGGTATTCACGCCGACTTCGCGGCACAGCTCAGCAGTTTTTCGGGCGACAGCTCATCGGTTGCCGATACCACGCCCAGACTGCAAGCGTGTCTGCTTGGAAGCCAGGCCGCGAAGCCAAAGCATTCCTACCGATGGGTCTGGCCGGTGGCATTGCTCACGATCATCATCGTCGGGGGATCGTTCTATCTCATCCGGCAGCGAATGCGGTGGAATGCCTACGTTGAACGTTTGAGCCGTGAGCCGGGGATCATTCTGGCCTCCGAGCAGCGCGGATGGAATTCGTACTCGGTGGTCGGACTACGCGATCCCCTTGCGGCCGATCCTGAGGTACTGTTGAAGGAATCTGGCGTGAATCCTGAAAAAGTGCATTCACGCTGGGAGCCATACTCTTCTCTCGATCCGACATTCGCTACCGCACGCAAGCTTCTGAATACCCGCGATGCCATCGAGCAGCAGGTGATTCGATTTGCCGTAAGCTCATCGACACTCGATGCCGCGGAACTCGCAAAGCTCGATATGATCCAGGCGCAGATTTCGTTCCTGGCCAGGCAGGCAAAGAGCATGTCGAGCCCGGTGACGATCCAGATCACCGGACACACGGACCGTAGCGGGCAGGAGCTGGCGAATGCACTGCTCAGTCAGCGGCGTGCCGAGGAAGTTCGAAAGGCACTGATCGCGCGGGGCATGCCTCCTGAATTGCTTACCGTGCAAGGCGTGGGAGCGACCCGCCCGGCGGAATCGCAATCGGATTCCTATCTCGAGGACCTCAACCGGCGAGTGACATTTTCCGTAAACCTGCCTTCTCTCAAGGTCGCACCATGATTCAGAAAAAGATCTGCATGGTCGGCGCATTCGGCGTAGGCAAGACAAGCCTGGTATCGCGCTTCGTTCACAGCATCTTCAGTGAGAAGTATCAGACGACTGTTGGGGTAAAGATCGATAAGAAGCAGCTCACTATTGATGGCGAGGAAGTCACGCTGGTGCTGTGGGACTTGGCCGGCGAAGACGCACTCACCACGGTAAAGCCCGCGCACTTGCGTGGCGCGTCGGGATATCTACTCGTGATCGACGGCACCCGCAAAAGCACCCTCGATGTAGCCATCAGCCTTCAGCAGCGGGCTCGAGAGGCCGTGGGTGACGCACCCTTCATCGTTGTAATCAACAAAGCCGATGTCCAGGAAAGCTGGGAGATAAAGGACGCCGACCTCGGATCGTTAACGGCGTTGGGTTGGGACGTGGTGCGCGCCAGCGCAAAGAACGGCGAGGCCGTGGAATACATCTTTCTTGAAATTGCGAAGCAGATGTTGAGAAAGGATCATGCCGAACAGCACTCCACAGCGGGCGCCTGAAGAGGCAGTCCAATTCGACCTTCTGTCTGCATTGGACATCGCCCTGTTCGAGCGAGTAGGCGGATCGTATCGCGTAATTGGGAGTCCGCCCGAATGGCTCACGCGGCTTATGCCGGAATGCACTTCCGATCAGCAGTTCGACATTGCCGCTCGGTTTCCGCTGCTGGAAGTCTTCCTGCCTGATGCGGAGGCGTTCTGGTCCGGCGCGGTGGAGTCGATTGCTCCTTCGGACTTGTGGACGGAACCGCTGGGCAACTCTGACATCCATCTTCAGGCACGCGCAATTCGAAACGGCGACCGTGCCTTCCTGCTGATAGAGCGCGCCGATACCATCTATCGCGAGCACCAGTTGGTACTTCAGTACGCGCACGAGACATCGCTTCAGAATGACACGATCGTGCGTCTGGACGGCGAGGTGCAGCGGGCGAACCAGGCTAAGAGCGACTTCCTCGCCAACATGTCTCATGAAATCCGCACGCCCATGAACGCGATTCTGGGAATGGCCGACGTGCTCGCGGAAACTTCGCTCGACTCCGACCAGCGCAATTACGTGCAGACCTTTCAGCGTGCTGGCAACAATCTGCTCAGCTTGATCAATGACATCCTTGATCTCTCGAAAGTTGAGTCCGGCAAGATCACACTGGAACAGATTTGCTTCGACTTGCACGACGTGATTTCCCAGGTGGCGGAATTGATTCGGGTGAAGACGAAGGCAAAAGGACTCGAAGTCACCGTAAACATTAGTCCGGAAGTCCCCCGCTTCCTTGTCGGTGATCCGACCCGGCTCAGGCAGATCCTGCTGAACCTGCTCGGCAATTCGCTCAAGTTCACCGAACTCGGCGGACTCACGGTTTCCGTGAATGTCGAAACCATCGCCGATGATCGCACCATGCTTCGCTTCGCTGTAGCCGACAGCGGTGTTGGGATTCCTGAAGACAAGCTGAACGACGTGTTTCAGGACTTCACGCAAGTGGACGCATCGACGACGCGCAATTACGGCGGCACGGGACTCGGACTGTCGATATCAAAGAAGTTCGTGGAGTTGATGGGCGGGCAAATCTGGGTAGAAAGCACTCTCGGCCTCGGTAGCACGTTCTTCTTTACGGCTGAGTTCGGTATCGCTTCGGAAGCTTTGATCCATGAATCGCCCGCTCAACACGAGCCTGTCGCGGTGCCGTCGTGTCGTGTCCTGCTGGCCGACGATTCCGACGACAATCGTTTCCTGATTCATGCCTATCTGAAGGACACCGCGTGCGATCTACACTTCGCCGAAAACGGAGAAATTGCGCTGAAGAGGCTGACGACCGAGTCGTACGATCTTGCCTTTATCGACGTGCATATGCCGGTTATGGACGGCTTCGAGGCCACCACTCAGTTTCGGCAATGGGAGAAGTTGAACCGCAGGAGGGTGCTGCCGGTGATCGCCCTGACGGCTGATGCGTTTACGGACACTCGTGCAAAGAGCATTGCCGCTGGCTTTACCGACTATCTGACCAAGCCGATACGGAAAGCTACCCTTGTAGAGGCCATCTGCAAGTACGCGCCCAAGAGCGGCATCGGGCCCACGGATACCCAAGCCGCAGCGAAATCGAGTGAACGCCAGCCGGACAATGACCGTAAGGCTGTTGTCATTGATGCTTCCCTTTCCGACATCGTCCCTATTTTTCTCTCCAATATTCGAGCGAATCCGGAGAAAATCCTGCAAGCACTCGCCGCGGGCGAACTCGACACTCCCCGCACGTTGGGACATAACATGAAGGGCACAGGGACGGCGTACGGATTTCCGGCAATCACGGAGATCGGCGCCGAAATCGAGCGCGCGGCCAAAGTCGGCGAGCGCAACATCATTGCCACCAAGGCAGCCGAACTGGCGGCGTACCTAGAGCAGTTGACGGTGGAATACCAGTAGGAGACCTGCATGCGGGTTCGTTTTTGGGGTACTCGAGGATCCATTGCGACACCGGGTCCGACCACGTTGCGATATGGAGGTAACACCTCCTGCATCGAAGTCGTGACGAACTCCGGGTACCGCTTCATCTTTGATTCTGGAACGGGCATTCGTCCTCTCGGACTCGACCTGATTCAGAAGTCCGCCCAGAAACCCATCGACGCCACCATCCTGCTCGGCCATACCCATTGGGACCACATCCAGGGCTTTCCGTTTTTCATGCCCGCCTTCGAGCCCGGCAATAAGTTCACCGTCGTTGCACCCAAGGGGATGGGGCGATCGCTCGCCGACGTCCTCTCCGGCCAGATGGAGTTCACCTACTTCCCTGTCGAACTCGATCAACTTCCTGCGCGAATCGAATTCCGCGAACTCGGCGAAGGCATCTTTGACTTCGGCGGCGCACGCGTAATCACGCAATTCATCAATCATCCCGCGCCTTGCCTTGGTTACCGGATTGAAGCCGATGGCGTAATCGTCGTTTATCTCTGCGATCACGAGCCGTTTTCCGAGAACCTGTGGCGTGAAGGAGCGGGCCCGGGACGTCCGGAGTCGATTCTTCACGAAGGCGACCGCCGCCACGCTAATTTCATGCGACATGCCGACCTCGTCATTCACGATGCCCAGTACACGCCTGAGGAATATCCGGCGAAACGCAACTGGGGCCATAGCACCTACGAGTACGCGGTCGAACTTGCGGCCATGTCGGATGTCCGGCAGTTGGCGCTGACGCACCATGATCCGACTCACGACGACGCTACAATTGCCGAGATCGAACGTCGCGCACGGAATCTTGCCCGCCGGCGGAATTTTCTGATGCACGTGTTCTGCGCGTACGAAGGACTCGAGATGGGTATCACTGGCAGCGATTCGGACCGCGTCCGCACAATCGATCTCGATCCCGCGGCACCAACCAGCATGCGGAAGATGAAGGTGCTGGTTGTTGACGACGATCCGAACCTCCGACTCTTGGCCGCCGCCACATTGAAGCGCGAAGGCTACGTGATTACTGAAGCTGGAGATGGTATCGAGGCGCTGAAGCGCGTTGCCGACGAACAGCCGGATGTGATCGTCCTCGATCTCGATATGCCACGGCTGAACGGGATGGACACTCTGCGCCGGCTGCGGGCTTCTTCCAGCAGCGTGAAAGAGGTTCCAGTCTTGATTTTGACGGCACATGGCGACGAAGCCAGCACGCGCGCCGGGTTCGATGCCGGTGCGACCGACTACTTGGCTAAGCCTTTCACGCCCCCGCAACTGACAGCACGGTTGCGTGCTTGCCTTAGCCGGGCGACGGCAGCAGCCGGAACAAGATGATGATGAAAACAGTAACTCTCCTCTGTACGCTCCTTTTGACCATGTCCATCTTTGCGCAGCAGCCTCCATCGACTGCGCCTGCCCAAATCGACGCAATGAAGCAGTGTTCTTTTCTCGTAGGCGAATGGAAAGGCGAAGGTTGGATGGCCATGGGACCCGGCGACCGACGAACCTTTTCGCAGATGGAAACTGTGGAGTCCAAGCTCGACGGTCTTGTGCTTCAGATCGAAGGACTTGGAAAAGACGCGAGCGGCAAGATCGTGCATCACGCGCTGGCGACGGTTGCGTATGATCCGGAATCCAAGTCGTACCGCTTTCGCAGCTACGAAAATCACGGGCGCTACCTGGATACGAATGCGGAATGCAACGGCTCGACGTTGTTATGGTTCATGCAGGCCGGCCCACGCAAGATCCGTTACACCATCAGGCTGAACGAAAAGCAGCAGTGGAGTGAAATCGGAGAAGCCTCGCCCGATGGAACCTCGTGGATGAAGTTCTTTGAGATGACGCTTTCCCGCGTGAAATAACTTGCCCTAAAGAGAAACGGCAGCCTGTCGATCGAGGGCTGCCTTTTTCATTGCCGCGATGTGCTCCGGAGTGGTGCCACAACATCCGCCGACAATACTCGCACCAGCCGCGAGCAGTTCTCGAACTTTTGACGCCATGAACTCCGGCGTCTCCTTGTAGACCGTTTTTCCATCTTCGATCACCGGGAGTCCGGCATTCGCGTGCACCAGCAGCGGCGTGTTCGGGAGAGCAGCGCGCATCAGTTTCACGATCTCGATCATATTGGTGATGCCGTTACCGCAATTCGTGCCGACGATATCTGCTCCCGCATCGAGAGCCGTTTGGGCAGCCTGCTCTGGAGTGGCGCCCATCATCGTCCGGAACCCGCGCTTTCCCAGATTGAAAGTGAATGTGCAGATAACGGGTAGTTGGGTATTCTCTTTTGCCGCCCGTATAGCCTGCGTGGCCTCGTGCAGAGAGAAGAACGTCTCGCCGCAGATTGCGTCAGCACCACCTTCGGCCAATGCGATCACCTGCTCCTTGTAAGCGGCGTACACGTCTTCTGAGGATGCCGTCCCGTGATCTTCCTTGAGCATCTGGCCGGTTGGACCCACGGATCCGAAGACATATCCCTTTCCCGCGGCGACCGCTTTCGCGAGCCTTGCGGCAGCGCGATTCAACTCTGCGGCTCTGTCGGCCAAGCCGTACGACTGCAACTTCAACCGGCTTCCACCGAACGAGTTGGTCTCAACGATGTCGGCGCCGGCGTTGATGTAGGCGCGATGCACATCGCGGACTGCGTCCGGGTGCGACACACACCAGGACTCCGGACATTCTCCCGCGGCCAACCCTTTGGCGATGAGGAATGTGCCCATCGCGCCATCGGAAATCAAAATCTCGCCGTTGCGAACTCGATCAAGCAGTGGATGCACTGGCTTTCTCCTAACTGCAACTATCTTTACGTGACTGGTGCCTCGCAAGCCGCAATGTCACAGCAGCCTGTGATGTCGTCCATCTTTTAACTTCCAAGTTCTTGCCAAACAGGGAAATAGAAGGCAATATATGTGCCTCCTCCCTCTGAATAATGCCTTCGACTGTCTGATACGACGCATACCTGCGTCCTCTGTCAGTGGGCAGTACATTTTCTTTCGACTGTGAGGGAAATCATGAAAGGTCTCAAAGTAATCCTGGCGGCAGTTCTGGCGCTGGTCGCCATTACTGCTTTCGCTGCGGACCGTCAGGACGTGCTTATCCGCGCGTCAAAGCCCTACGACAAACTCGTCACTACCATCCAGAACCTCGGTGGTAAGGTCACTTACCAATACAAGTACGTTGACGGAATTGCAGCGACAGTTCCCAACGCCGCGATTCCTACACTCGAAAAACTGCTCGGCGCTGAGAACATCGGCAAGGACGAAATGATGTATATGCCCGATGCCAACAGCGGTACGGCATCGCTAGCGCGTTTTGAAGAGGCCGAGTCGATCGCCGAAACATCAGAGGCCCCGGCCGATTACACTGTGGGCGCCGACATCAGCCATGTTTCATCCTTGTGGCCCGCCGGGTACACCGGAGACGGCATCATCGTCGCAATTATCGATAGCGGCTATCGTCCAATGTATAACCATGTGGCCCCCAGTCGCGTTCTCACCGGCTACAGCCTTGTCCCTGGTGAACCGAATGCCAAGGACAACAACAATTATCCGCACGGAACGCAAGTCGCCGGCATGGTCGCCGCGAATATCGCATTCTGCTTCAGCAACACGGTTCGCTTTGCCGTAGCCGCAGTTGCGATGGGCGCAGCAACGCCCGGCACCGGCACCAACGGATGTGCTACCACTGCCATCCGCGTACCGATGGTCGGCAGCGCACCACTGGCAACGATCTATCCTGTCAAAGTGTTCCCGTACAGTGGCGCGGGCTCTCCCTCGTCCCGGACGCTGGCTGCGATGGAGCACGTCCTCAACCAGCGTAAAGCCTATGACGCCGATCACACTACCGGCGTGAATATTAAGGTCCTGAACATGAGTCTCGGTGGCGGAACCAGCTACGCGGGCCGCACGCTGAATGACCGCATGGTCGAGCAACTTTTGAACAATGACATCGTGACCGTCATTTCTGCCGGCAACGAAGGTTTCTCCGCCATCACCGGTGGATCTCCGGGAACTTCCATGGGCGCTCTGACGGTTGGCGCTGCGCAGACACCTCCGCATGAGTGGATTTATCGTGCGCAGTTCAGCGCTCCTTGCAGCACCGCTCCTCAAGCCCAGGTGGTTGCTTGTGCCCAGATGTGGCGTCCGGATACAAGCATCCAGATGTCATACTTCAGCGGCCGTGGTCCAACTCACGATGGTCGCGCCAAGCCCGACGTGACTGCCTCCGGGTCGTATGATTTCACCCAAGGCAGCGGCACGGCAACGACGGTCAGTTTCGTTTCCGGCACTTCGTTCTCTGCTCCGGAAACCTCGGGCATCGCCGCGGTTCTTCGTCAGGCATTCCCGAATGCAACCGGTCGCCAGATTCGCAACGCCATCATCATGGGCGCTAATCCGGCCATGATCCCGGCTGCCGGGAAGTACGACAAGGGTGCTGGATACGTCGATGCATCCGCTGCTTATACGCTGCTGCAAGCGGGCAACGCCCCCGACACTCTGAAAACCGATTACATGTACAACCGCAACCTGCAGGCGAACCTCTCGCAGGCCGGTTTGCCGGTGTACTCGGCTTACACTACCAAGACGTTCACGAATGTACTGCCGGCACAGGTAGCGGAAGTCATCTACCAGGTTCCGAGGAATGCCGGTGCGCTCTACGTGCGCTACCACGACATTCTCCCCGGCGCCGAACAGAATCCCTTTTTTGGCGATGATCTCTTCCTGGCCGTCCAAGGCAGCATGGTCCACACGAAGGATCGTCGGTTGCCCGGCGAGTATGAGTTCATCAACTCCGATACGACCTACTCGTTTACGCGTCCGGAAGAAGGTATCTGGCGTATTACGACAACGGGTGATTGGACCAACAAGAGCCCCATTTCCTTCAGCGTAGACGTGTGGACGACCGAGGAGTCTTCGCCGCTGTTCACCGCCAAGGCGAGGATCGCTCAGGGCCAACAGCACGTCTACAACCTCACCGTTCCGGCCGGCGTTTCGAGCCTGGACACCACGGCCACCTGGCTAAATATGAATGCCAGCTATCCCATCAACGACATTGACGTGATTCTGGTTGCACCGGATGGCACCGTGAACTACGACTGCGGAACCAATAAGGCTCCGGAGGCGTGTTCGATCGCCAACCCGCTTGCAGGTCAGTGGACCTTGGTCGTCGATGGATACAGCGTGATTCCGGACGGCACCCCCGGCGGACTCGAAACCTATACGGTTCGTGTTGCAGCCGATGGTGTGGTTCTTCACTAAATTGTTTGGAAGTGCTGGGCGGCTGCTGAATGCAGCCGCCTTTCTTATTGCAAAATACCGAATTTCGCGCCGCGGCGCATCTTCGCCGCTTTCACGGTGTTCGCCATCAGCATGGCGATCGTAAGAGGACCAACTCCACCTGGCACCGGGGTAATGGCTCCGGCGACTTCCGCCACCTTCGGATGAACATCGCCAACCAGCGTTGAGCCTTTTTCCGCAAACTGCTTCTCGCGCTTCTGATTGCCGGCAAAGAACTTATCGAAACTCGCGCGGTCAGTTACACGGTTAATGCCGACATCGATCACCGTTGCCCCCGGACGAACCATCTCGGGGGTGATCATGCCGGCCTTTCCGATGGCAGCCACAACAATGTCAGCGCGGCGGCAGACCTCCTTCAGATCACGCGTCTTCGAGTGGCAGATGGTCACCGTGGCATTCGCATTGGTCAGCAGCATGGCAACAGGTTTACCCACGATGTCGCTGCGCCCAACGACAACCGCTTCCTGCCCTTCAATCTTGATTCCGCTGCGCTTGAGAATTTCCATGCATCCGGCAGGCGTACACGGAACCAACCCCGGACGTACCGTTGAGAGGTAGCCCACGTTCATCGGATGGAATCCGTCGACGTCCTTCGCTGGGTCGACCGCGAGTAAAACTCTCTTCGCGTCCACCTGCTTCGGCAATGGCAGTTGGACGAGGATCCCGTCGATGTCGTCGCGCGCGTTCAACTCACCAACTATGGCCAACAGATCTTCGGTCGAATTCTTTTCGTCGGGCGTGATTTTCTCGCTGTACAGCCCTACTTCGTCGCACGCCCTCACCTTATTGCGAACGTAAATCTCCGACGCCGGATCATGTCCCGCCAGCACCGCAGCCAACCCAGGCCGTAAGCCTTTCGCGGCGAGTGCTTTCACCTCTTCCGCTACTTCCGCTCGAATCTCCGCACTTATCCGATTGCCATCAAGAATGATTGCCGACATCACTGTCCTTTCACGGATGGTATCGACGATTTGAAATCGAAAGCGCGGATCTGCACAAGTACAGAAATGTCTTCCGCTTGGCTATGTTAGACGTGGACGCCTGCTGCCATCGACTGTAGCCGCTTGGGTTGCTCTTCGTGTCGAAGTACCCGGAGTACACCCTCCGCCAGCGCCTGTAACTCATCTTCGCCGGGGTATAGCTCGACGGGCGAAATCCATTCGATGTAACTCTTCAGATGAGTTACGACCCGTGGCGAATGGACCATGCCGCCGGTGAGCAGAATGGCGTCTACCTTGCCGTGCAAAACCGATGCCATGGCGCCAATCTGCTTTGCCACCTGGTAGATCATGGCTTCGAAGACACCTGCGGCTTTCTTATCGCCCGCATCGATTCGCTTCTCCACTTCCATCAGGTCTTTCGTGCCGAGATACGAGGAAAAGCCACCCTCACCGAAAACCTGCTTGTCCATTTCCTTCTGCGTGTACTTGCCACTGAAGCATAGTTTGATGAGTTGCTGCACCGGCAGCGACCCCGACCGGTCCGCGGCGAACGGTCCGTCCTCGCCGGTATTGTTGTCGATGATGCGGCCGTTCTCATGCGCGGATACCGAGATCCCGCTGCCCATGTGCACCACGATCATCCTTAACGATTCGTACAACCTCGCCTTCTCCCGCGCGTACCGCTTCGCCACAGCTTTCGTGTTCAGCGCGTGCAAGAGACACGAGCGCTCAATGAGAGCCGATCCCGATATCCGCGCTGCGGCCTGCCATTCATCGACACTGACCGGATCGACAACGTATGCCTCAACACCGGCGTGCGTAGCGATCGACAAAGCGACCACCGCGCCCAGATTCGAAGCGTGCTCTCCGCGTTTTGCCAGCCGCAACTCTTCGAGCATCGTGTCGTCGACAAGATATGTTCCGCTCGTCAGCGGAGGCAGCAGGCCTCCCCGTCCGACGACCGCATGAAAGTCAGCCTTCCGGAAACCGGCCGCCCTCAACTCAGCCTCGATCAATTCGGTGCGGAATTCCTTCTGTTCCAGTATCGGCCGTCCCTTGAACTTCGCCAGTTCCTCATCCGAGTGCCTCAGCACCTTCACCAGTTCCGGCTTTTCGTTAAGGTAAACCGCGAACTTAGTCGAAGTAGAACCGGGATTGATGGCAAGAATTCTGTACTCAGCGTGCGGCAAAGATCACCCCCAGCGCGATGGCGTTGACCTTGTCATCTGCGCTCTCCACACGCGACGGAATCAGGATCGGAACCTTCGCCCCGACCACGACGTGCGCGCATTGCGATCCGCCGAGGTATTTCACGGCCTTGCCCAGCAGGTTTCCCGACTCGATATTCGGCACCACCATGCAGTCCGCATACCCCGCGACGGAATGGGTGATTCCCTTCGCCTCCGCGGCTTCTCGCAGCAACGCACAATCGAGAGCCACCGGACCAAGCATGTCCACGTCGCCGAACTCGCCCTTCTTCGCCATGTCCTGAAGAGCCTTGGCGTCAACCGTGGAAGGAACCGACTCCGAAACCGCTTCCGTCGCGCTCATGATTGCCATCTTCGGACGACGCAGGCCCAGGCTCCACATCACCTCGATAGCGTTCTGTACGATCTGCTTCTTATGCTCGAGATCGGGGGCGACGTTTAGCCCGCCATCGGTAATGCCCACCAGCCTGCGCGATCCCGTGAGGTTGTCCTCGTAGAGCAGCACGTCACTTAGCACACGACCGGTGCGGAGACCCCACTCTTTGTTGAGGACAGCCTTGAGCAGTTCATCCGTGCGCAAATGTCCTTTCAGAAGGATATCGACCCTGCCCTCTCGCGCCATGCGTACCGCAGTTTCCGCGGCCGAGTTGGCTTCGTCTGCATGAACAAAACTGGCATCGGTGAGCAGGCTTTTAAGCTTCAGAACTTCAGTCTTTGCACGAATCTTCTTGTCATCGCCGATCAGCACCGGCTTGGCGATACCCAGATAGAGCGCGCCATCGGCGGCGGTCAGCGCAACATCGTCGTCGGCGACAACCACCGCTACGCTCTTCGGACCGGCCGCCTGTGCACGTTGCCTCAACTCCACGAAGTTGCTGATCACCTTTACGTCGGATGCAACGGCCGTAGTCATACTTATCCCCTTCCCAAGTTGAACGCCTGCAAGTTGGCTTCGATCAGCGGTTCGGGCAGGTTCTTCTTCAGCGCAACGACCCATGCGTCTTCCGGAAACTGCAGGTGACGGCTGAGCATACCGATGAGCGCCACGTTCACGCTCTTCTTGTTCCGAAGCTGGTTCACGTCGATTTTCGTGGGATCGATCACCAGCCCCGACTTCTTTAGCATGTGCTGGTTCACCGGAACCTGGTCCTCGGAGATGACGATCAGGAAATCCGCCTCGCCTTCCGGCACCATCGGACTGAAGACCTTTTCACCGAACCTGACGTCGCTCGCCACCGATCCGCCGCGCTGGCTCATGCCGTGTACTTCGCTCTTCTTCACGTCCAGTCCGGCCGCGAATGCCACGTCAGCAATAATGTCGGACGCCTTCAGTACGCCCTGCCCGCCCAGTCCGGCGACCACTATGTTAGTTACACGGTTGCTGTTCATTGATCCTCTCGTATTCCTTGATTGCCTTAGCGGCCAGCAGGCATGCGCGACGGTTCACAATTATCGTCAACTCGGGTTTCTCGATCGCTTCCTTAATCAGCTTTTCCAGGCCCATCGGATCCATGGTCCCGT
Organism: Terriglobales bacterium; assembly: GCA_035561515.1. Classification (NCBI taxonomy): domain Bacteria; kingdom Pseudomonadati; phylum Acidobacteriota; class Terriglobia; order Terriglobales; species Terriglobales bacterium. The sequence continues at coordinate 24,717 of DATMXP010000050.1, forward strand.
CGATCACATGCACGTTCTTCACACCGAGCGCGCGACACAAATCTTCCAACACCACCTTACCGGTACGAGCGTGATCCAGCGTGCGCCCGGTCGCCGGATGCTCCTGCATGCCGGTCATCGCCGTAATCCCGTTATCGAGGATCACCAGCACGTGCCCCGTCGGCGGCGGGTTATACACCATCTCCACCACCCCGGTGATACCGCTATGAATAAAGGTGCTATCACCGATCACGCTCACTACTCGCTTTGCCTGTTCCGGCGGAAGCACATGGCGCATGCCCAGGGCCACGCCCAGCGACGCTCCCATGCAAACCGAAATGTGCATCGCCTCGAACGGCGGCAGCACACCGAGCGAATAGCAACCGATGTCTCCGGCAACAATGGTGTCCAGGTCTTTCAGGCCGGTATACGCATTCCGGTGAGGGCATCCCGGACACAACGCCGGCGGCTTACCCGGCAACGGCTTGGGTTCCGGCGAAGTGTCGCCGCTGATAATGCGCCGGACGCGATTTACATTCAGCTCCCCGAAGCGATACATCTCCGGTTTATTCTCAACGTTGATCCCCGCCATCCGCGCACCTTCAACCAGGTACGGATCCCCCTCCTCCACCACCACGCACCGCTCAACGCTCGCCGCAAACTTCCGCACTAACTCAAGCGGCAGCGGATACGTCATGCCCAACTTCAACACACTCGCATCCGGTGCAGCCTCGCGCACATGCTGATACGAAATCCCCGAGGTAATGATCCCCAACGAGGTATATCCCGGTACCAACTGGTTCGGACCATCCTGCTCGTTCCACTCCGCCATTTGCGCCAGTTTCGCCCGCAATCGCTGGTGTGCCGGACGCGCGTGCGCCGGAATCATCACGTGCGTCTTCAGGTCGTGCTCGTAGTGAGGCTTCGGCGCCGGCTTGATCGTCCCCGGATCGGCCCGCTTCACCAGCGTCTTGGAATGGCAAACCCGTGTCGTCAATCGCAGCAGGACGGGCACGCTCCAGCGCTCGGAGACTTCAATGGCTTTCAGTGTGAAGTCGTAGGCCTCCTGCGAGTCCGAAGGCTCAAACATCGGGACGCCGGCAGCGACGGCATACCGGCGGTTGTCCTGCTCGTTCTGGCTCGACGCCATCCCGGGATCGTCGGCCGATACGATCACCAGTGCGCCTTTAACATCCATGTAGGCCACGGTAAAGAGCGGATCGGCAGCAACATTCAGGCCCACATGTTTCATGGTCGCAATCGCCCGTCCGCCGGCGAACGCCACGCCAATCGCCACTTCCAGCGCCACCTTTTCGTTCGGCGCCCACTGTGCCTTGCCGCCCAGGTGATCGAGATACTCAAGGATTTCCGTCGAAGGCGTTCCCGGATACCCGGTTCCAAGCGCCAGTCCGGCATCGAATGCGGCGAGCGCTACGGCTTCGTCTCCGCTTAATAACTGAGTGATTTGCTCTGTTCCGGTCGTCATACGAGTCGCGCCGGTTTGGCGCACTCCATAGGGGAACAAACGGCCGGAAACAACGGTAGGACTTACGTCACAAATGCGGCATCAGAGCCTGAACCTGTACAGGTTTGACCCATATTCCTGTGTCAGTTATAGTGAAAAGCAGGTGCTGCCCCCTCGTTCAACGGCAGGACAGCTGACTCTGGATCAGCATATCGGGGTTCGAATCCCTGGGGGGCAGCCAACAGCATTTCACTAGATAGATCCGAGAAGAGATCTGCCTCTCCCCGAACCTCGAATACGCAGCCGCTTTCCGTTTTCCTGGGCGTCAATACGAAGGCTGTCAGATGAGCCTGTAGAGCCTGTTTAACTTCGAGCCTATTCCCAAGCAAAAGACGTTCAAACTCGCCGGCACACCCAATAACGAACTTGCGGATCTCCTCTTCCGAGATGTTGGGCGCCTTAAAGACGGGCCTGTTCAGTCTGTCCTGGATAGCTTCCACCTCCGCTTCGACTTGAGTGAGCCGTGCAAGTAGTGTGGGGGATCTGTGGTGCCCTTGAGCGGCTATAGCATCGGTGATGTTACGGGCTTCTGTTTGGAGCTTGAGCAATTGTTGTTTGAGCCTAGGTCCGTCGCTTTGGTTTCTAGAGGCCTGTCGTTCCGCTTCCGCCAGGTCGTGCCTGATCCTTCGGAGGAATACCTCTGTTGCATACTCCAAAGACTCTGGACTAAGCACACGCTTAATGATGTAGGTTAGCAACTGATCTTCTAGATCGGTGTGTTTGATCGTCTGATCATTTGGGCAAATCCCCTTGTTCTTATGTGCTGGGCAGCCGTATGCAGCGTAAACGCCACTGCCACAAACAATGACCATGAAGCGGCCGCATATTCCGCACTTCAATAGTCCGCTGAACAGATAGTCGCGCTTGGCCTTCCCGAAGCCGCCGACTCTCTTGTACCCGTACTTTTCATTGATTCGACTGATGTGCGCTTGCACCGCCTTCCACTGCTCGTCGCTGACGATTCTCAGGTGCGGTGTCGGTACTCTGATCCACTCACTTTCGGGGCGCATCTCGTACGTCCAAAGGCGAGTCTCGGGATTCAACACTGCCTTTGTTCGGTTCCACACCACCATGCCAATGTACCGCTCATTTCGGAGCATGTCCCTAATCCCGTTGTGTGTCCATCCCGGATCAAATCCGGTTCGCGGTCTCGGGGGAGGAATGTTCTCCCGATTGAAGATCTTCGCGATCTTTGACAGGCTCGCGCGACCACTTCCATACAGATCGAACATTCGTCGGACGACCACGGCCTCGGCTTCGTTCACCTCTTGCTTTACGCCAATAATTGCCGGCCTGCCGTATTCGCCCATCCTGGAAAGATCCTCGATGGCGATGTTGCGGTAACCATAACAACGACCACCGGCGACAAAGCCTTTCAAGACGCGACCTTCTTGGCCTCGATGAACCTTGTCGGCGAGACCAACTAGGTATTGCTCATCCATCATGCCGTTCACGATCAAGAGTTGTCGGAACGTTCGTGTATCACGGGAGTCGAGCCGCTGGCTGACGAAATAGAGGAACACACCCGCGTGTCTAAGTACTTCGCTGATCCTCAAGACGTCGGTTAGGTTGCGGCCCAGACGAGAAGTATCGTCAATGAACAAGTAGTCGAATGGCGGACCTGGTCGCTTCTTTGCGTCGTCGAGCAAGGATGCTAGTGCATCGCGCTGGTTCAGTGTTGCTCCAGAAACCTCCGAATCTGCCCGTACGAATTCGTCCATCACTGCCCAACCGCGTGCCGCCGCTTCTCGGCGACATTGGTGGACTTGGTCCTCAATCGACGTCGGTCGTTGCAAGTCCGACGAGTAGCGCGCATATATTGCCACCCTCATTTCGCCCTCCTTGTGTGTGATGTGTGGTTACGCCGGCGCTCGATAACCGATCTAGGAGGCGAATAACTCCTAACAGGTCCCTGCCCAAGCGAGAAACGTCAGTAAATAAGACGTAGTCAAATGGTCGTGGAACGGACTCGGCCGCTGACATCAACTTCTGCAACTGCCTCAGCCGTTCAAGGTTGTTTCCGGGCACACCGCAATCGACATATATCTGCGATTCATCGATCGACAGTCCGAGTTCGCCAGCTCGCACCCTACAAGCAACGAGTTGGCGCTCGATCGCGGTTCGGTCTTCTTGTGCAGATCGGGCGTAGATTGCCGCTCTCACAATTTCCTCTCCTTCACTGTTATGCCGCTGTGGTTTGTGACTTGTCGTCCGCAGTTTCCGCTCGGGGTTCGACGCTCATGCGTGCGTACGAACGAACGAGCGTCGGACCGATCCAATCGTCGATCAGACCTTTGAGCAGGTCGTCTGACAACGTCAGGTTCGCAACGTCGAGATGTACATCGCTTTTTCCTCGTCGTTGCTTCCGGTGATCTGGGCTGGTAGTCACGGCGGCAGTGGACTGCATGATAGAGAGTTCGAGACCGATTGCAAGAGGTATTTGCGTGTAAGTGATTGATAATACTAGTGTTATACGATGACGAATACGGACTGCATACAGCCGTATAGACAGACCCGCACTGCCAGGCGAACAGGTCTTGTCACTATGAGCGTTGGTTAGCTAGCGCCATACTGCGTGGAAAGCTACTGATGATCGTCCCATCTACATGGAGCACTTAATGGCACAACATCACGAAAACGACATCCTTAAAGCGATAGTCGTAGGGATTAGCCTGCGTCAGGACGAGGACGACCCTCAGATGGCGGCGTTCCGCCTACCGAAGCAGATTCGCGAGCAACTCCGAGAAGCCGCGTCAGCCCATCACGTGTCGAAGACCGATGTCGTCGTGCAATCGCTTAAGGCCATCCTCCCCCAGCTGCTGCGGCCGGCGGATCAGCAGCCGGTTGCTAAGGCCCCGGCGCCTTCGATTGGCATCGGCATAAGCGATTTGGAGCTTCTTGAGGAAATTAGGTCGGAGCAAAGGTCGTGGTGAACCTTGTCCCTAGCGACCCAATAACGACGTGCTAAATTGGTTCACTGTCGGCGTCGTTTGAATCGGCGCTGGCGGGGTCAATCTCAACGAGTTTTAGGTCTTTGCCGTCTCGAACAGCCGTGACGATGACGTCAGTGTCCCAGAGTGGCCTCACAATGTCGTCCATCATCCCTTCAGGGACGATGATCGTCACCGGCCTGCCCTTCGCTGGTGAGACTTTGATCTGACTTTTGTCAGGGCGAAGAGCGTCTGCAAATGCAAGTCGGCCTTCGACGCGAACCCGAGGAGGCTCTCCCCCTGGTGTTGGGGGAACCGCTGTCAGCATCTGAAGCGGCACCCTCGATTGATCAAGCGTAAGGGCCACTTCCTGCGCTTTGCCTTGTCGCACAGAGGTGAAGCCTACAACCTTGATCTCTTTGCCATCTGGCGCGATGGAGCGTGCAAGCCCAACGAAATTCGTGTAGTAGGCGGGATCAGGTATTCGCTCGCGCAGCTCCCGCTCCCTAGCCGAATTGAAGATCGAAAAGCACTCGAGCACCTCATCGACGACTCGCTCTGCAAAGGACAGGCCCTCAAACTGAATCTGGAGGCTCCTGCCTAACTTGAAGCTGACAGCGAAGCTGGCTGCCCGAGGAACAGAAAGGTATACCTCGAGTTCATCCTTGAACTTCTTGGCCACCGCTCCAGCAGACCGGTATGGTCGCTGCAACTTTCGTTCTGCGGTGCGGTATAGGAGCTTTTCTACGCTGGATACACGCTGCAAGAACGTATCGGTTCGAGTGATCCCGTAGCCCACATCAGTGCCACTGATTGACATTTGAAACTCGTCGTTCTCAAGCTCGATGCCCCTCAGACTGAGGTGCCGACGGAAGTAAACCTGTTCGAGCAAATCTCTTAGCTCTTCGGCGATGTCGGAGGTAGGGCGCCCAATCAGGGCGCGGCAAATCAAATGCTCAGCCAGGGCGTATTCACCAGCATCTAGCGCAATAGTGGCGGCACTTCTATGAAGAATGCTTCGAGTCGGCTCCTGGTCCAAATTGCCTGCAACCGAATCGGCAGCTGCCCTTTCCTTTTCGAGAGCAAGCTTCTGAAGTGACATGGATTGTTCCATGTCTCCCCGTTGACGCGCCGCAAGCGCGTCATCCAATAGCTGCATCGCCGCTCGATGAAGGTCTTTCGTGTGATTCACTTTCCTATAACCACGCGAGCACGCGGCCCGCTGAACTCAACGACAGATACGTACGCCGGTGTTCCCGTGTGTGAGGAAGCCTTTACCTGCTCCAACTTCTGCTTGACTCTCGTGCCAATAACGGAGCCGTCGCCGTTGAGGATACCTGATGATTCGAAACGGGTTTTGTTCTGGAACAGATCGTCATCTTCTTCTCCAAACCAGTAATCGAATCCTGTGCCTTTCCGGGAGCGTTCAACGACCACTTGCCCGGTCTGTTTACACACAGCAATGATCCCGATACCACAGGCGCCCCATTCGGTTGCTTCTTGTAGATCAGCATACGTTCTGCGCTGCTGATCAGTTACAGCATCCCAGGTGAGAGTCAAGTTGTCAGCTTGGGACCCGTCTACAACAACGATTACACCGGTGTGGTGGGACTGATCTTCGAGACAAACTGATGCCGCTTCGGCCAGTACGCTGCCGTTAGCAGCCGTCAGGCCGGGCATTCCGTCTCGTAATAGGTCTAGATCGAAGCTCGTCTTCGTCTTCACGCCAGAGCAGTTAGCGGGGGAAGCTGAAGTTTACTAACACCGAACCACCGCGTCCAGTGAAGGTTTTGCGCTTTGGGAGAATTCACTGCAATCCTCGACGGATTGTGATACACACACCATTATGTCGAACAGCCTACGCCTCCGACGCCTGGTAAATGCGGTAGTCTGCACCACTTTCTTCGCGATCACGCCAATGGCGCTTGCGCAAGCTGATCGCGGTATCTACTGCGCTGGCGTTGCAGATGATGGTGGTAATCCGGTCCTGAATGCTCCGTATTCTGGCCTACGTCGGGTTATCACGACGGAGTTGAACGCGGACGGTACAACTAAACGGCGTGAAGCAGTTCAAAGTGAGGCTCGTGACGGAAAAGGACGCAAGTTCATTGCGGGCGAACGCTTCTGGACAACGCGCGTCGGCGACAAAGATGTTGAGAAGAGCGAGGTACTCGTCCGGATCTTCGATCCCGTTGCTAACACAGATACCACCTGGAGTTCGGGCGACAAACAGGTAAAAGTTGTTCATTGGCCAAAGGACGATGGCAACAATTCCGGGCGTCAGCCCAATCCCTTTATGAGCGCCTTGACGCGGAACTCCGAGATGGAGAAGCTCGGGACAAAAACCATCGAAGGAGTCGCGGCCGATGGTGTTCGCCTCACCCGCACTGTGCCAGCTCGTTCCGATCGCGACAGGCCGACTGTTTCCGTCAGCGAATGTTGGTATTCACCAGAACTGAAAGTCATGATTCTTGAGACCAACACTGATCCTGCGCGGGGCACTTTCACCAATCAACTGGAGAATGTAAAGGTCGGCGAGCCGGACGTATCGAAATACCAGCCCCCGGCGAACTATAAGCGCCAAGACGTGAAGGTCCCGTGATCACCAAGGACGAAGTAGAGTTCAACCCGCTAACTGAATACCTCAAGAAAGTGCCAGCGATTACTGGGAACATCGGGACTGGAGCCGATGCAGATGGTTGCTGGTGGGTTAAGTTCACGATTGAGACAGACCATCCTTTGGCTTGGCGTGTTGTCCAAGAGCTCGGACACGTTCTGAACTACGTTTCGCTGGAAGAGAGGCTCCCAACCGTGTTTAAGCCTGTATCTCCACCACCCTATATGAACGGTGGCCCAGAGCAGTTTCTGTCGTGGGTTATCGAATGCCGGGAGAAAGAATTCCTTCCGGATCAATGTGCAGAATGGTTGGAGGGGCGCCTGCCAAGACCTGTGGGTGACTTGAAGCAGTGGGAGCTTGAAGACTGAGGTTCGAGTCCCTTTTCACGCTGGGTGACTCGACCGCTACATGTGTCGCATGATAATCAACATCCTTCGCCGCCGCGGGCCCCAATCGGTCGCGGAGATTTACTCACGGATCAAGATCGGCTCCCGGGCTTCCGTCTCGCAGTCCCTCGCCCTGTTGCTTAGGGCCGGCATGGTTTCTGTCCGGCGCCAAGGACGCAACAACATCTATCAGCTCCAGGCGGCACCGTTCCGTGAACTACTCAGTTTTTTCAACGGTTTACATCGAAGCGCCCGCACAGGTGCTAAACCGTCAACCCATTAGCCTATGCTTACGCGTCTGCGTTGAGCTGCAGACGCACGGGAAGCGAAGCAGTAAAAGCAATCTCTTGAAATAGGCGCGCCTTTGCGAGAGGCTGTGCCATTCCGATTCGGGTCATCCTGCGTGAGGAGGTGCAGTGTGAAGAACACGCGGATTATCGTCACCCACTACGGCGGACCTGAGGCACTGCAAGTTGTCGAGGAGGCGTGTCCCGAACCGAAACCTGGCGAGGTTCGCGTCAAGGTGCTGGCGGCTGGCGTGTCCTTGCCCGACATAATGGTAAGAGAAGGGTTCCATCCCGAGACCCCAGAGGTTCCCTACACGCCAGGATGGGACCTGGTTGGAGTGGTCGACAGCCTCGGCCGGGGAGTAACCGGCATCGAAATCGGGCAGACTGTGGCGGCGATGCCGATCAGCGGCGCGTATGCGGAGTACGCTTGCCTCCGGCGGCGTGAATTAACGCCGGTTCCGAGCGGTTTGGATGCTGCCGAAACGGTGAGCCTCATCCTGAACTACATCACGGCATATCAAATGATGCATCGTTCGGTGAAGGTCAAACCAGGACAGTCGGTGCTAATTCATGGAGCGGCAGGCGGAGTGGGATCAGCACTGCTGCAGCTTGGACGGTTGTCCGAACTGAAGATGTACGGGACGTGTTCATCGAAGAACGCATCCGTTGTGTCCGACATGGGCGCGACCCCAATTGATTACAAGCAGCAGGATTTCGTGAAGGAAATCCGAAGCCTTACAAGTGAGGGCGTCGATATCGTCTTTGACGGGATCGGAGGCAGCCACGTGTGGCGTTCGCGCGAGGCTCTTCGGAATGGCGGTAAAGTAGTGGTTTATGGCTTCACGTCCTCTCTCGATCGTGGGCGGCTTGCTTCGGGTCCTCCAGGAGGGCGTCATCAATTTCGTGAAGCCGCCAAGCTCGGACTCGATGTTTTCCGGAGCTGGGTTCGCCCAGGGCGCAAGCGGATGGTGCCGTACAGCATCCAAACGCTAAAACGCCTTAGGCCTTCGTGGTTCCGACAGGACCTCCTTTTCCTGCTGTACCTACTTCAGCAGCAAAAGATCAAACCGTTGATCAGTCAGCGCCTTGATTTACGCGACGCGAGGAAGGCACAAGAGATACTTGGAAGTGGAGGGGTAACGGGTAAGATTGTGCTCGTCCCATTGACTACCCCGTAGCATCATCATCGCTTGTGGGTAAGGGACGCGAAGCTAGGAGCGCTATCGCTGTTGCACGGGCAACAGCAAGTCTTCCAAGAAATAGGCCGACAGTTCTGTCCTGCTGCGGACACCTGACTTGCGGTATACCCCGAGTGCCTGCTGTCGAATAGTCGTTTCAGTTGTGGATCTGATTCCGGCGATCTCTTTATGACTGAGGCCTTTCAAGATCAGCAAGCCGACTTCGCGCTCGGCGGGGGTCAGCCCCCAACGGACGAACTGTTTCTCGATCGCTTCTCCGAGACCCTTCAGAGCTTCGGCAGCTTCCTCTCGGTAGCGTTGTGCCTCCCGACGTGCCGCCTCAATATCAATGGTTAGTTCGGTTGCTCGCCGGCTAGCAATCCGAAAGCGACGCCAGAGAGTAGCCACTCCACCGATTGCCAGGGCCATCACCAGCCCCTCGACTGCAACGTGACGAAATTGGGTGCCTGACCGGTAATCTGCCACGATGTCAAATCCGATCAGGACAGCGATTGCTCCGAACAGAATCGCCGCAAACCCCGTCGGCCCTAATCCTACGTTCGTATGATCACGCTCTGTAACGTCACTATTTTTCATGTATTTAGGCCTTCATTCATACGTGCGATGACAAGTGCGTGCGTAAGCGGTATCTGAACAGCATCGCAGCGTCGTCCTTTCGGTACGGCGCAATTTAGAACGAGGAGACTTACCGTGTCATCTATACCACTCCACCCCGCGCTCGTACACCTGCCGCTTGGGCTAGCATTCATCCTCCCAATTCTGGCCATCGGATTCACATGGGCACTATGGACAAAGAGGATTCAGCCTCGCGCTTGGCTGGTGATCATAGTCCTCCAAGCCATATTGCTAGCAGCGGGGCTCCTGGCTATGAACACCGGAGAACGCGAGGGCGAGCGCGTGGAGAGGGTTGTTGCAGAGCGTGCAATTGAGACGCATGAAGCGTTTGCGGAACAATTCGTTTGGGCGGTGGGCATGACACTTGCGGTCGGAGTGCTGGTGTTAATACCCCAGTCGCGTGTGGCTCGCGCGCTCGCTATTGCAACAGTTGCGGGGACCTTCGCGGTAGCCGGGCTGGCTGTCCGAGTTGGTCATGCGGGCGGCAAACTTGTGTATGTCCATAATGCAGCGGCAGCATACGCGCAATCAGACGTACGCTCAGCACAAGTTCAAACATCTGGCACGCCGGAACGACAACCAGAAGATAGTGCCGATCAAGACTGATCTGAGATTGGCGCGGCTCAGGCAAGCGAGCCGCACACATCTGTGGCACGAGAAGCATAAATGGAAATGACCCGGGAATTGCTTCCTCGGGTCACTTCCGGTACTGCTGAGGTTCGTCACAAGTTAGCGCAGATCAGCCAGACTAGCCAGCCAAATTTGTTGACGGAAAACTGAGACAGCCTATAATCCTTTGCCGTAATGAGCCTAGGATGCCGTTCCAATCTCGTTCTCTCGACTAGGAGGCCTTTATGCATTACGTGTGGGTGGCCATTATCGGCCTTGTCGTTGGAGCCCTCGCAAAGTTCATCATGCCCGGCAAGGACCCGGGTGGCTTCATTATCACGATGCTGTTGGGAATTGCCGGATCGTTTATTGCGACATTCCTCGGCCGCGCAGTTGGTTGGTACCAGCCCGGTCAGGCCGCTGGTTTCATAATGTCGCTCATTGGAGCGATCGTTCTGCTGGTTATATATCGACTTTTCAAGAAGTCCCCCGCGTAGAGCCAATAAGGTAACCGCGGTAGTAGTGACCCTGCGCACAGACGCTTCAGCTACAGAGGGGTAACTTTGGCGGCATAGTTGACCTCCGGCTATTCCAAACAGGCTCGAGGGGGCACGCTCGTTGCTGAACGAACCGAGCTGTCTGCTGCGGATCGCGGGGTGGTCGAGAAATTGTGTACTGAACTGCAGAAGACAATCGATACAAAAAGGGACAAGATTCGCATGCCCGAACTTGATACGTAATCAGGAAGCAAAATCCTTGAGCAGAACGTTGCTTTCCTGACCTGGCGCAAATCGTGGAGGTGCATATGGGTCTACTGGATGACGTACTCAATAAGGCAGCTGGCATTGCCCCAGTACAGGACAACTCCCAGAATTCTCTCGCATCTGCCGTCCTCTCGATGCTATCCAGCCAGAGCGGAGGCATTTCGGGACTGGCACATCAGTTCACCGCCAAGGGTCTAGGCGACATTATTCATTCGTGGATCAGCACGGGCCAAAACCTTGCGATTTCACCTGAGCAGGTACAGAACGCCCTCGGCTCCGATCAGGTTCAAGCTATCGCAGCCAAAGCAGGTATTTCACCCGAGGCTGCCCAGACAGGCCTTGCACAACTTCTTCCCCAGATCGTTGACCGACTGACTCCGAACGGCGAGGTGCCAGAAGGAGATCTGATGTCGAAGGGAATGGAACTGCTGAAAGGGAAACTGTTCTCGTAGTCCAACCCCGGGCCAGGCAAGATCAATACAAAACTCAGTGAGGTCGCCATGTCTCTCACGAAACGTGCTGTCGCGGAGTTTCTAGGTACGTTCTGGCTGGTGTTCGGAGGGTGCGGCAGCGCGGTTCTGGCTGCCGCTTTTCCGCAGCTAGGAATTGGGTTTTTGGGCGTCGCACTCGCTTTCGGCTTGACAGTGCTCACTATGGCATACGCCATAGGACATATCTCCGGATGTCATCTCAACCCTGCTGTTTCAATCGGACTTTGGGTGGGAAAGCGCTTCCCTGGAGCTGAGCTATTTACGTACATCGTCGCGCAGGTGCTTGGCGCAATTGCCGCCGCCGGGACCCTCTTCGTTATCGCCTCCGGCAAGGGAGGATTTTCCACAGCTGCGGGGTTTGCTACAAACGGCTATGGCGCTCATTCGCCCGGCGGATACTCTCTGCTGGCCTGCCTAGTCGCCGAAGTCGTTTTAACATTCTTTTTCCTGATGGTGATTCTTGGATCGACTGACAAGCGCGCACCGCAAGGCTTGGCCCCAATCGCGATCGGCCTATGTCTGACGTTGATCCACCTTGTCGGTATTCCTGTTACCAACACCTCCGTCAATCCGGCTCGAAGCACCGGTCAGGCAATCTTCGTCGGCGGCTGGGCACTAGCACAGCTCTGGATGTTCTGGCTTGCTCCAATCATCGGTGCAGCCATCGCAGGGGTTGTTTACGGTGTCTTTTCCGAAGAGCCCGTGCCGAAGGCTGTTCGAGTTGCGGCACGCTAGATGAGGACTCCATGAAAACACGAATCGTACTGATCCTGTTCAAATGACCGGAGGATGCGCATGCTAAAGGGATTCAAGGAATTCATCATGCGAGGTAATGTCATTGACCTCGCTGTTGCGGTGGTGATCGGTGCCGCATTCGGCTCGGTCGTCACTTCTTTCGTCACTGACGTATTGAATCCGCTGATCGCGGCGGTTGTTGGCAAGCCGGATTTCTCGGCCTTTGTCGCAAACGTGCACGGGAGTGAGGTCAAGTACGGCTTGTTCCTGAATGCCCTGATCGCCTTCTTATTGGTGGCAGCTGCGGTCTATTTCGCGATGGTTGCTCCGATGAACGCGTGGAAGGCGCGTCAAGCCCGTGGTCAGGCACCGCCGGACCCCACAACCAAGACTTGTCCAGCTTGTACGGAAACGATCGGCATCTCAGCCCGAAAATGCAAATGGTGTGGTGAGGCGCAGACAGCCTAAACAACGACGACTTAAGACATTGTTTTACGACGCCGACACGGGGGACTGCGCCGACAGCAGGAGCAAAGAACCAGCACTCTTTGCTCCTGCTGATCGCGATAGGAGGAGTTATGAGATTATTCGGTTTCCTGTTGTTTGCCATGTTTCTTCCTTCTTCCTTACTAGCGGATCAGGTGACGTTGAAGAACGGTGACCGGCTCACCGGAACGATCGTCAAAGCCGACACCAAAAGCTTGGTTATCAAGACCGAGTTTGCTGGTGATGTGACTATCCAGTGGGACGGGATTCGGGAGCTGACTTCTTCGCAGCCGCTCCATGTTGAGCTGAAAAACGGCCAAAAGGTAGCGGGGCCGGTCTCAACAACGGACGGCAACCTCGTCGTCAGTACCAAGTCAACTGGAACGGTGGAAACTCCACGAAGTGATGTCAGCAAGATCCGTAGCGAATCCGAACAACTCGCTTATGACAAGTCCCTGCATCCGGGCCTGCTGCAAGGTTGGGCCGGTGGGACTAACGTTGGGTTCGCTCTTACACGTGGGAACAGTCAGACCAAGAACCTGGCACTCGCCTTCAATGCCACCCGCAAGACGCTGAACGACAAACTTGGACTCTACGCAAACACGGTGTTTGCGACCAACGACGCTCCCGGCGCTACTCCCAGTACAACGGCAAATGCGATTCAAGGAGGCCTGCGCTACGATCACGACTTCACGGCACGCTTATTCGGATTCGGTAGTGCGGACTTTCAGTCGGACAGCTTGCAGACCCTGAATCTCAGAACGATTCTGGGTGGCGGTCTCGGGTTCCACGTCATCAAGAGCGAGGCCACCACACTGGATCTTCTATCCGGGGTCAATTACACCCGTGAGAATTACGATGACTTCAGCCGGAACTTTGCAGCAGCGACCCTGGGCGAAGAACTACTTCACAAATTAAGGGCAAGTACATCTTTGACGCAGAGTCTGTATTTCTATCCGAACCTGACCAGCACAGGAGATTACCGAGCGACGTTCAACTTTGGGACGGTGACCAAATTCAGCAAGTGGCTGGGCTGGCAGAACGCCTTCGGGGATATTTATGTCAGTAACCCGCCAGCGGGCAAGAAGCAGAATGACATTCTATTTACAACCGGTCTCAACATCTCGTTCACACACTAGTTCCAACAGGAGGATCTATGGCAGCGAAATACCAACTGAAGCAGGGCGGCAGTGGTCAGTTCATGTTCAATCTGAAAGCCGGCAATGGCGAGATTATTCTTACCAGCGAACTATACAAGGAAAAGCAAAGTGCGCTCGCCGGGATTGAATCCGTCAAGACAAATGGGCCCATTGAGGCTCGCTACGAACGGAAGACTGCGAAGAATGGCCAAACATACTTCGTGTTGAAAGCTACGAACGGACAGACGATCGGGAAAAGCGAAATGTATTCGTCGGTGGCGGCAATGGAGAATGGGATTAAATCCGTAATGAAAAATGCGCCGGTAGCCAGTATCGAGGACTCTACAACCGCCTGACGTGTGCTGCCTGGGACAAATCTCGCATCGACGATTGGCACTGCAACGCTTAACGATCATCCCCTCAATCAGCAGCCGTCATATATGCAAGCATGCAAGAAAGGAGTGCCTCTCAAATGACTGACCAAGAACTCAAAAGCAAGTACCAGCCGGTAGTCGACTTCATGTCCGCCAATGCGTTTCAGGTGGAACACTTTCATGTGGAGAACGGAAAGGCTGTACTAACAGCGGCAGCACCAACCGACTATCTCAAGAATCGGGCATGGGACGAGATTAAGAAAATTGACCCAACTTTTGCCGATCTACAACACACTATTACAGTGGGATCCGGGGCCGTCTACGTCGTCAAATCAGGCGACAACCTCTCGAAGATCAGCAAGAGTTTCTACGGCAACGCAAATCTGTACAACAAGATAGCGCAGGCCAACGGGATCCCTGATCCTGACAAAATTCGGGTCGGCCAGGAACTGAAGATACCTGCAGCATGATCCCGGAGATCTCGAACTTTAGGTTGAGCGGTCGGGTTTCGCCCATGTCACTGAAAAGACCAGCCATGGAGAGCATACTGACCGCCTAGAACCAGGCGAGGTGCCACATGCGTGACGACGCTGTGCATTCTAGTGATTTCGAAAGGAACAAACTAATCATCCGCCTGGACATCACTGTCTCGGCGGACATTAATTCTATCTCAGCAATTGTGGAAGGCATCCTGGCCATCACCTCTGAAATGAAGTGTGCTGCTGGCAAGGAGTTTGAGATTGAAACAGCAATCAGGGAGGCCCTGGCCAACGCCATCTTGCACGGTTGTCACAACGATCCGGCCAAGCAGGTACAGTGCTGTGTCGCTTGTGACAAAGATCGAGGGATGATCATCGTCGTTCGCGATCCCGGCCAGGGGTTCGACCCTTCTTCCATTCCCAGCCCTGTCATGGGTGAGAACGTCTACTCAGAACACGGACGCGGAATCTACCTTATCAATCAGTTGATGGACAGTGCCTGGTATGAACACGGGGGCACAGAACTTCACATGCTGAAGAACTAGTGGGTGTTACCACAGGAGGCTCTGCCATGAAATCTCTTAAATGGGCCACGCTGTTATTCGCAATCTCTTTCCTATTCGGCTTCATCACCGCGTCAGCACAAACCAGCATTCCAACGAACGGAGCGTGTTTCTATCGGGACATCAATTATCGCGGCGCCTACTTCTGCACTCAAGCAGGAGAAACTCTATCAGCGCTCCCGAGTGGCTTCAATGATGCGATTCGTTCCATTCGAATCTTCGGCAACGTTCAACTGACGGCGTTCAACGATGGCAATCTCGTGGGTGCAAGCACACTCATCCAGAACGACGTCGCCGACCTCAGGACCATCCCGTTGGCCAACGAGCCTAACAAGAATTGGACAACGCGAATTTCGTCACTGCGTGTCGATGCTACCTCTCCGGCTAATACCGGCAACCGTCCGTGGGACTTCATCTGGGGACGTCGCCAAACCACCACGACGACTGGCGCTTGCTTCTTCGATCGGCCTAATTTCCAAGGCCGAAGCTTTTGTGTCGATCAAGGTCGCGCGTTGGATAACCTTCCGCCCGGCTTCAATGACCGGATCCAATCCATCCAGGTCATAGGGGGCAGTGAAGTTCAGATGTTCAACGACAGCGATTTTGCAGGAGCTGCCGCACGTACCACTCGCGACGTAGCTGATCTTCGCTCCTGGAGTATTCCAGACGATCCTTCAAAGAACTGGAGCGGGCGCATATCGTCACTCCGTGTAGAAACACCGCGACGTGGACGCTGGTCCAACATTGGCGGCTACGATCGCAATGAACAGTACCAGGCACTTGTGCATTGCGGTTCGGCGCCTGGCAACGCCCGGCAGATGTGCGAGAGTACAAGCTATATTCGCGACGCTCATATGATCAACGCATATGGCAATTGCCGCAAGAACACCACTTGGGGAATCGACAACGGGCGCCTCTGGGTTTCGGGTGGGTGTACAGCAGATTTCGAAGTGGCACGTTAGGTGCGGTCGGGAGGATTCGGGATTAGTCTTCATTTGAACGGAGGTGTATCTCAATGCGGAACTTGGTTATTGTCGTTTGCTTCGCCTTGCTCGCTATCCCTCTGATTGCCCAGCAGAAGGAACAAGAGCGACTGAAGGATGCGGGCGAGGTGCTCACCGAAATTTTGAACATTCCGGACAACATACCTCAGGATCTTCTGGACAAGGCGGAGTGCGTAGTGGTTTTGCCATCGGTCAAGAAGTTGGCCATCGGTATCGGCGCCAGTTACGGTCGCGGGGTAATGGTGTGCCGAGGCGGCGAACACTTCACAGGTCCTTGGGGTGCTCCGGCATTCTACGCTCTGGAAGGAGGTAATATCGGATTCCAATTGGGCGGACAGGCGACAGACTTCGTCCTTCTCGTAATGAACCCGCGCGGTGCGCGGTCACTGTTCAAGAGCAAAGTCAAGTTGGGCGCAGATGCAGCTGCTGCGGCCGGACCAAAGGGTCGCTCGGCCCAAGCTGCTACGGATGTGGTAATGAAGGCAGAGATCCTTTCCTACTCTCGCTCTAAAGGATTGTTCGCCGGTGTTTCTCTGGAAGGGTCGACGCTCCGCTCTGACGGTGGGGCTAACGAAAACCTCTATGGCAAAAAGTTAAGTGCCGAAGACATCCTCGCCAAGCATTCGGTCGGAACACCCGCAAGTGGGGCAAAGCTAGTCGGACTACTGAACAAGAAATCTCCTAAGAATAGGTCCGATCCCAAATCGCTTGAATAGGGCGCGAAGGCAAACTTAGCATGACGCGAGTCGACTGGGGTTCCGCCTCGTTAGGACACCTACATGAAAGGAATTGTTCTAAAAGAGAAGAGCCGGAGCCCCATCGACATTCACATAAAGTGATCCACATACTGGAGGCACAATGATCAAGCGAAGCACCGCATGGTACGCAGTCCTGATAGTCGCCTGTTCGTTGATGTGTCTGTACCAGGCACTTGCACAGTCTGGAGCAAAGTCGAGTACCGGTAAATCGAGCAGCTCTCAAGCGGCAAAGACTCAGAAAAGCAAGACTCTGATTGACCTGAACTCGGCCACGAAAGAGCAGCTTGCCGCACTTCCTGGCATTGGAGATACCTACTCCCAGAAAATCATCGAGAACCGTCCTTACAAGGCGAAGGCAGATCTCGTAAAGAAGAAGGTTCTTCCCCAGGCCACGTACAAGAAGATAGCCGCGCTGGTAATCGCGAAACAGCAGCCAGCCGCAGCTGAACCATCTAAACCAACAGCTCCCGCGACAAAAGCAGCTGCCACTGCTACACCACCCAAACTCTCACAACAACAGGCCACGGCACCGACAAAGCCGATACTGCTGACGGGTAATCCGATGGGCGGCGTCCGCTTCGAGCACAGCAAGCATCCTGTCGCGTGCGAGACCTGTCACCATGCATCGCGTGAGCCGAAGCCCGGCAAAGTAGCACAACAGGCGTGTACCGACTGCCATACCAAGCCCACACAACCTGGAATGAAGACGGGAAAACAGGCTGCGTTCCATAACGCGACTGCCACAGCCGGCACCTGCATTGATTGCCACAAGAAGTCCGGCGGCGCTGCTCCGACAAAATGCACTCAGTGTCACAAGAAGGAGAACGCGTAAAGTGGACCTCCTGACGGGACTTGTTCGATCTGGCGGAAGACTATGCTGGACGTGAACAGCCTCGCATTTCGACTTGCATCTGCTCTTGCTATTGGTCTGTTGATCGGCGCTGAACGCGAACGTCGCAAGGGAGAGGGGCCCTCGCGCTCCCCAGCCGGAATCCGAACCTTCGCGATTGCTTCCTTACTCGGCGCCGTCAGCCTGACCATTGGCACACCGTGGTTGCTTGCCTCGTGTACTGTGGCGATGGCTGGCCTTAGTGCGATCGCCTATTCTCGCTCGAGCCAGGATGATCCCGGACTGACGACCGAAGCAGCACTGGTCTTGACCGTTCTTCTGGGTGCGCTGGTCACCGTCCACCCGGCATTGGCGGCAGGCCTCGCGGTATCTGTTGTAATACTTCTCGCCGCCAGAGATCGCATTCACCGCTTTGTGAGTGTCGCGCTCAGCGAAGATGAACTCTCCGATGCACTGGTTTTCGCAGCCGGTGTGTTTGTCATCCTGCCTCTTGTTCCGAATCGGTACCTCGGTCCATTCAACGCAATCAATCCTCATACCATCTGGATCATTGTCATTCTGATGATGTCGATCAGCGCGTTGGGCTATATAGCCGTCCGCCTGATCGGCCCTAGGTTTGGACTTCCACTCGCCGGTCTAGCCTCCGGATTTGTCTCCAGCATCGCCACCATTGGATCCATGGGTGCAAGGGCGCTAAAGGAACCCGGCCTCGCGCGGCCTGCCGTGGCGGGTGCCGTACTCTCAACGATTGCAACGGTGATCGAGCTTGCCATAGTCTTAGCTGCAACAAGCCGAGCAACGCTTCAGGTTATGGCGATTCCTTTGATTGCAGCTGGCGCTATGGCTGTCGTTTATGGGGCAATCTTCACTCTGAAAAATCTTCGGCACGAGGTGCCTGAGCAGCCCCAACGGGGACGGCCATTTAGCCTGCGTACAGCGTTGGGATTCGCTCTGGCCATCGCGGTGATGCTCCTGGTATCTGCAGCACTGAACTACTGGTTCGGAGAAAAGGGCGTCATCGTGGCAGCCGCGGTTGCTGGTTTTGGGGATGCACATTCCGTGGCCGTTTCAGTAGCCTCGCTCGTTGCATCTGGGAAGCTGAACCCGCAAGACTCCCTGATTCCCGTGCTGGCTGGGCTCACGACGAACACGGGTGCCAAGATGATTGCGGCGGTAGCGAGTGGTGGCAGGCGGTTTGCCTTCCAGGTCATTCCGGGATTGCTTCTGTTTCTTGCGGCAGCATGGCTTTGGGTATTTCTGATGAAATGAGCTCATCCACAATGGGAGCCGAATGCTAGTCCGTTAAGGTTCGACCGCTGTCAATCGAGAGTGCTGATTCGTAACCCATATCTAATAACGTGATTGTTGCTGAAATCAGTGTGAGACTTCGCTACGGCGATCCAGTATTGAGGAAGGCGAAGGAGTCAACGGATCTAGACGATCAGCTTGGTCCTTAGCCCATTCTAGAAAGCCCGGCTTCGATTGAGCTTCTCCGTCCAAAGTTTCTAAAGCGGCAACGTAGTCACGAATGCCGCGGGCACGCTGCCAATTCTCCACATCCGTCAGCAGCGCGTTAACCCGCGCTTCCTCTACGGAGATTAACTTTGCTAATTCCTCCAGTTCCATTTCGCGTTTACGCCGTGCGAGTTCCTTGCGCTCCTCTTCTTCAACTCGCCGACGATGGATGACGCAGACCTTTATTAGCGTCGCGATGATTGCAGGAATCTGGCTCTCGAGCGGCAGGTTGGGTTTATCCTTCCATTCCGTTTTTAGTCCGCTGGAGTACGCGGTGATTTCTAGAATTAGGATCCCGGCTGGTTCAAAGGAATTGTAGTGGCCTCCGGACCACCTTGCCTTGTCCATGTTCTTTACCATCGTTAGCTTTTCACGGATTCTCAGTTCAGCTTCACCACCAGCAGCGGCAAAGACGGTTACCTTATTTGACCACCTGGTCGTAAGGCGAACTGATCCCCCTATTCTCTCGGCAACATCGGACAGTGAATTGAAAAGATTCAACGCACGTGGAAGTACGGCTTTGGAGACTCTGATGTTGAGTGTGTCCTGGCCGTAAACGTGAAGTCTGCGGAAGTTGTTCTCGCCGGTGCTAGACGACAGTAACTCTTTCGCTCGTTCTACAAGAGGGTGTCGTTTCGTGCGAGTCGCCGGAGGTTCGAAGTCCCCGGCAGCCATCCTTCTATCAATTTCATCGAACTCGGGATCCGGTGGAGGTGGCGGCGTCTTCGGTTGGGGTTCAGGCTTCCAGAGTTGAGGGACATTTTTCATCGGCGGCAATGGTCTTTGTGTTACATGCTGCCCGCTGTCCTTCTTCGCCCAGTAGCCTCGGCCCGGCACTGGAATATTCATCTTTCGACAGACCTTGGCGATGGCGTTGCCCGACACTCCATATCTTGCAGCCACACGCTGGACCGGTTCTGCCCAGACTTCTTTGTACAGCTCATCACGATTCCAGAGTTCGTGCATAGGTGCGCTCTCCATTAACACCAATGGCGCTCACGTGAGCGCCACGGAGAATCGAGTAGCAGTTCTGTTGCGGTTGAAGCACCACGTAAACGATTCTCGGGAATTTGTATCACAGGTGTGATTCGACAGAATGTGACAGTCCAAACTGAGTCTTCGGACTGTTTGGAGCATTTCTCTCAGTTCAAGAAAGCCTAATTGCACCTCTGTCCATGAGGGGTAGGGACGGTAGCAAAGGAGCTGGCACTGTGATTCAGATTCTTTCCCTATCACGTCCATTTGCAGAAAGTGTGTCAAGTTTTATTGCTAAGAAACTTGACATCGTTGATGTAAATCCTGTGTGTAATCAATCGCTTAGATCAACAATTGCAAAATTCGGGATAGGTGCAAGTGAAGTTTATTCGCACGAGAGAACGTACCATTTCCTCGGTACTTATCGCTATTTTCCGAGGTTGTGAAACATTGGTCCCGCGATTTGTCGCTTTCGCGAACTATGTGTTTTCGCTGCACGCAACGCGCGGTCCGACGATTAAAACTACGAAGGCAATGTTGCGCAGGAACTCAGATGTGCAAACGAGATCCTGTTTTCTCGTCCGCGCTGGAAGCTTGGTTGAAACAAGTCGGCTGACGATTGCGCTGTTCGACAATTGCAGGTGGGCGTAACGTTGTCGATCATTGACACGGGCTCCGGAAGGATGCAAACTTCGGCACGTGCGGAGATGTCGGTACAGTTCTACGATGGTTCAAATGAAAGAAGATTTGCCGGGAGTTTTACTCCCACATAACTCCCACATAACTTTCAAAAATCCGCCTGTTTTCAGGAAATGTCGCACATACTCAGCAGAATTCACGATTCGATGGAAAGCCGCTATAGACAAGCGTTTCAGAGGGATTCATGAGTAGATTTGAGCACTCACGATTGCACCAGAAAAGTGGCACAGTGCATCTCTGGATCAGCATATCGGGGTTCGAATCCCTGGGGGGCAGCCAATAGCATTACATCCGGTAGATCTTCACCTTCCTCAGTTTCCTTCGGTATGGCTAGGGTTCGTCATTTCCTAAGCAAAGTGCCTTTGCGGAACGGTTCAGCTACTAGTTGCCATTCGTCTTCATAGACGACGTAACCCGGGTTGTCGGTTTTGATTTTCTTCACGTAGATCCTATTGCGCTCGAGGATTTGGACCATTTCCCAGATCCGAGAGATGTGTTCCTTGGCGTCGGTCTTGAACCAACAAATACCGCGGCGTAGCTTGTCGCGCCCATAGGAACTTGGTTTCTCCAGGTTCTCACTAAACCACATTAGCAGTGCGTTCAACTCGTCAGCATCAGCACCTTTGATGTCCTGCCATTCGATGGCTAGAGCAACCGCCCGGAAGATGCCCTGTTCAACATGACTGTCGTCATCCTTACGGCCGATGACAAACCGGATGAATTCGCGTTTCTCCAATGGATCGTGCCGCTCCAGAATGAATCGTTCATCCTCTGTCTCAACAAAAGCCAATCTTCCCGGAATACATGAGAGAACGGTTCCCATACCTCGCCCGACGATTTGCTTGAGGGCCTCGATCAGCGGTAGTTCTTTCCCATCGAGTGCAGGATCTTCCGAGATAGCGAAAACGATGCTCGGAGAGTGCCGTTTCTGTAGCTCCCACGCAATGTTGTCTACGAATAGTTTATTGCTGGGAAGGGCCAATCGATACTTGGGATCAAAGTCGGCGAAGTGCGCTAACTGATTCGTAAACTTATGTCGCAGCCGAGGGTTGGAGAGGATCTCCCGGTAACGGTCTCGTTTGTTGCGCTTTACGAACGCAGCGATCAGTGCTTCCTCGTTGTGCACGGGACGAGTGTACAGCACACGCCAATACCCCGGTGAACAAGAGGGTTCAAGTCCCTATTCGGCGCAGGTGACTCGAACCCTCGCCCAAAGGTTCGAATCGCTTTTACTTCATGACTAGTGGGTTCAGATCCAGTCCCGAAATGGGGACGGGGAAGGACTTGTAATGGTGTGGGAATCCCTGGGGGCCAGTGCTGCTATCCAACTGTTCAGCAGATGAACGAAAGGAAAACATTATGAGGCACATCAAGACTTTCGCATTTCTCGCACTGATTGCATTAGTGTTTGCGGTCATCGCTGTCGCCCAGAACACCAGCAATCAGCAGCAGAACCAATCGATGCAGGGAATGCAAGGAATGCACGGCCAGATGCAGCATAGTGGAAATGACCAGATGCACGGCATGATGGCGGACTGCCACAAGAACATGCAGGCCATGCAGCAATCAAACACTCAAGCAAGACAGAACATTGCGGCTGCAAAGCAGTCCAACGACCCCGCAAAGATGCGGGCTGCGCTTGATGAAGCAGACAAGGCGCTCGCAAACGTAAACGACCACATGGACAAGTGCATGAGCATGATGAAGACGATGCGTAGCAAGCACGGAGATGGAATGATGAAGGGAGAGCAGAACCAGCCGCCGAAGAAGTGAGCAACACGAGACAAGTTCTAACAGGAAGAAATCTAGTTCTCAGGACAATCCGAGTTGGAACGGATGTGATCTTCGGGCACGACAATCTGGCTTGTTGCCGTCGCCCGTTTCTTTTGCTGCGGACCGAAGTCGACGTTATCCCGCCTTGCGCGAGTTCTCCGCCGTCTTCACGCTCACCGGCGTCTTCTTGCCCAGATGATCAGGATCATCCGCGACGGCCTTGTGGCAGTATGCGCACAGCACCATCTCGCACACCGCGCAATATTCTCCCGCAGCGCCGCACTCCACCGCCCACTCCCCCGTGGAGTCGTATGCTGCCGATCGATACGCTTCACAATGCATGACGTTCATCCTCACCCGGCAGCCGATGCCTTGCGGTTTCTCTTCCCTTTTGCAGCCGACGCTTCCTTCGTTTCCGTCGCCACCGGAGCCTGGGCCGCCGTGCCCGTCGTCGACCGAACTGGCTTCTTCGCCTGCGCCAGGCTCATCTTCAGCGCTTCCATGATGTCGATCACCGGCGCGAGTTTCTCCGTGGTCGGAGCTTCCACCAACTGCTTCCCTTCCACCTTCGCCTTGATCATCTCCATCAGGTTTTCGCGATACGAATCCTTGTACTTCTCCGGCTCAAACGGCGCCGCCAGCGATTCAATCAGCGTCGTCGCCAGTTCCAGTTCCTTGTCTTTCACCAGCGTCGTATCGGCGCGAAACTCTTCCACCTTCCGGACTTCGTCCGCGTAATACATCGTGTGCAGGATCATCCCGCGGCTACCCGGCCTGATGATCACGATGTGCTCACGGTTGTGCATTGCGACTTTGGCCAGCGCAACGTACCCAGTCCGCTTCAGTCCTTCGAACAGCAGCGTGTACGGCTTTTCGCCCGCTTCGTCCGGAGCGACGTAATACGAGCTCTCCATGTACACCGGATCCACTTCGTCCGTCTTCACGAACTCCAGGATCTCCATCGTCCGCGCCGTCGAAGGTGCAGCCTTCTTCACGTCCTCTTCGTCGAGAACGACATACTTGTCCTTCTCGTACTCGTATCCCTTCACGAGTTCGCTGCGAGGAACTGGTTTATCTTCAACCTGACAGTAGAGGACTTGCTTCACGCGCGAATGGTCGGACTTGTGCAACTGATTGAAGCTGACCGTTTCGCTGCGAGCCGCGCTAAAAAGTTTTATTGGAAGAGATACCAAACCAAATGTAAGGTGTCCCTTCCAAACCGTGGTTGCCATCCGTACACCTCGGCTGGAAAATGGGCAGAGTGCTTCGTAAATACCACAGAAATAGGGCGTTTACAAACAGGAATGTCTCTCGACCAATACCGCACGAAGCGTAAGTTCGACAAAACGCCCGAGCCCCAACCCGGAAAACCCGCGATTCACCCCGAAAATCGCTTTTACATCCAGCGACATTCCGCCCGCCGCCTCCACTACGACCTTCGCCTCGAAGTCGATAACGTACTGAAATCATGGGCTCTACCCAAGGGACCGACACTTGATCCCACCGACAAGCGCCTCGCCGTCCATGTCGAAGACCATCCCATCGAATACGGAACCTTCCAAGGCACTATTCCCCAGGGAAACTATGGTGCCGGAACCGTTTCGCTCTGGGACTACGGCCGATATGAACTCCTGGGCGACGCGCCCATCCATCAGCAACTCGAACGCGGCGACCTGAAATTCCGCCTCCATGGCCAGAAACTGGCTGGCGAATTCGCGCTCGTCCGGACAAAGAAATCGCCGAAAGACTGGCTTCTGATTAAGAAGAACGACTTCGCCGTCATCCTCGGCTGGGATCCCGAATCCGACATCCGCAGCGTTCTCGAAGTTCCTACCGATCCTTCCGCTGTCACCGGTGCCGTCAAAGCCGACATGCCGTCTTCGCTTTCCCCCATGCTTGCGACATTGTCACCGTCGTTGCCAGAAGGTCCTGGCTGGATCTTCGAGCCCAAATGGGACGGCGTCCGATCTCTCTGCTATATCCGCGACGGCAAGGTCTCGCTCATCTCCCGCACCGGACGCACCATGGACCAGCAGTACACCGAACTCGCCGACCTTCCCCGCCACATTTCCGCCTCCTCCGCGATCATCGACGGCGAAATCGTCGCGCTCGACGACCAGGGCCGCCCCCGTTTCGGACTGCTGCAACAGCGCATCGGTGCCGGCGCCGCCAAAAGCCGAAAGCTCGCCGAGACCTCGCCCGTCCTCCTATTCGCCTTCGACCTTCTTTACCTCAACGGCTACGACCTTCGCGGTGCTACCCTCATCGACCGCAAGGCTCTGCTCAAAAGTGTTCTCTCGCAATCCGCACTTGTTCGTTACTCCGACCACTTCGAAAACGGACCTGAACTCCTTCACGCTGCCCGCGCAAACGAATTGGAAGGCGTGGTCGCCAAGCGCGCCACCAGCCGCTACGAAGCCCGCCGCAGCACCGATTGGATAAAAGTCAAAGTCGTCACCCAACAAGAGTTCGTCATCTGCGGATTCACCAAAGGTGAGCGCGAACCCTTCGGCGCGCTCGTGCTTGCCTATTTTCAGGACGGCAAATTCCTCTTCGCCGGAAACGTCGGTACCGGCTTCACGCAGAAGTCACTCGACCAGCTTCACTCGCTCCTCAAGCCGCTGATCCGCAAAACCTCGCCGATCAGCGACATGCCAAAGATCCCCGAAAAGATCACCTGGGTCGAGCCCAAGCTCGTGTGCACCGTGAAGTACATGGAGTGGACCAAGGAAAAGCATCTTCGCGCGCCTGTCTACCTCGGCCTCCGCGACGACGTCGCTCCCGCAG
The DNA here is from genome assembly GCA_035561515.1 of Terriglobales bacterium. Classification (NCBI taxonomy): domain Bacteria; kingdom Pseudomonadati; phylum Acidobacteriota; class Terriglobia; order Terriglobales; species Terriglobales bacterium. Next base: position 50,259 of record DATMXP010000050.1, read on the forward strand.
ACTGTAACTTCCCTTCCGTCGAAACGACTAAGCCCGAAGCCACCGACACCGCCGCTCCTCTCCTCGATGGCAAGCGCACCGAAGTCTCGCTCACCATCAACGGCCAGACGTTGAAGTTCACCAACCTGAACAAGATCTATTTTCCCCGCGAGGGCTACACCAAGCGCGACGTCATCAACTACTACCACTCCGTCGCGCCGCTCATTCTTCCCTATCTCAAGGACCGCCCGCTTTCACTCAAGCGTTATCCCGATGGCATCGAAGGCGAATACTTCTTCCAGAAGAACGCCGCGCTCGGTACGCCATCATGGATGAAGTCGCACCTCATTGACTCCGAGCATCGCGGCAGCCCCATCCGCTTCCTCTTCGCCGACGACGAAGCCTCGCTCCTCTACCTCGCCAATCTCGGATGCATCGACCAGAATCCGTGGATGAGCCGCGTCGGATCGCTCGACTGCCCCGACTTCATGCTCATCGATCTCGATCCCGTGCACTGCACCTTCGACCGAATCGTCGACGCAGCACTCTTGATCAAAAAGCTTCTCGACTCGCTCCAGCTCCAGGGATTCCCCAAAACTACCGGCGGCGACGGCCTTCACATCTACGTGCCACTCGCTCCCGAGTACAACTACACGCAGGTCCGCTCGTTCACCGAGATCCTCGCGCGCCTCGCCGCTGCCGAACGGCCCGATCTCTTCACCACTCCGCGCACCGTCTCCGAACGCGAAAAAGGCAAGGTCTACTTCGACTACCTCCAGATCGCCGAAGGCAAAACCATCGCCGCGCCGTATGTTCTGCGCGCATTCCCGGGCGCTCCCGCCTCAACTCCCCTGCACTGGAACGAACTCGTCCCCTCGCTCACCCCTGACAAGTTCACCCTCGCCACCGTGCCCGATCGCTTCGCCCGGCTCGGCGACATTTTCTCGCCCGTGTTAGTGCTGAAACAGAAACTCGAACCGGCGCTTGTCAAACTCGAATCTCTGCTGAAGAAGTAGCTGAGCCCTTACCGGAACCACGCAAATCCCACGAACAGCATGTGCGAATCCAGCCCCGGATTTCGCACTCCACGATTTGCATTCGAGAAGTGGTGATACTTATACCCGAATACAACCGCCTCCCTGCTCGCAACTCGAATCTCCGTCCCTGCTGCCAGCTCAACCGTGAAGTTGAACTGCGTCGTGTCATCAAACAGTACCCGCCGTTGGAAGTAGAGAAACCCGCCCGTGTTCGAGAGAAACGGCGAGACGCGTTTCGTCGGACGAAACCGCACGTGCAGCCCAATCGGACTCGCGCCAGCCGCGTAAACCCACTCCCTTTGGTAGTTGCCCAGATCGTCATTCAGCAGTGCAACCGGCACCACCGCCGCCTGGTAACGCAATTCCATGCCTTTGATAGTTGCGAATCGGCGCGCATATCGAACCTCCGCGAAGAAGAGTTCACGGTTCTGCGCCCATCCGAAGACGTGCCCATTGCTGAACGACCGGTTCAGCCACACCGAGACCTCATGCTTCCCCGGCAATTCATCCTGTGCCGCACCCAACGTAGCCACCACAAGCAAGCCGGCGAGAATGCAAAGGCGAACCGCAATCTTCATGGCTCACCTACAGCCGACTCCAACTGCACCAGCATCCCCGGACGCGTCTCATAATCGCGATACCACGGCGCCTTCCACCGCACCAGGTTGGCCGCGCCGCGTGTCGGCGTCAGTATGGAAACACCCAGCAGCCACAGCCGATTCTTGCTCACCCGTCGCAATCGCGAGCTAACGTATTTATCCAGGGCATCTTCGCCCACCATCCAAACGGTTCCGGCAACCGGCGTCATCACGAAGTCCACCATCCCCGTCCCGTTTGTCATGCCCTTGCTTTCGTTCGAGTAATAAGGAAAGCCGCCAATGTTCTGAATCGAGGCTTCACTCAGCGGCCCGATCTCCCACTGCGTGCTCCACGCGGCGGCCCATGCCATCGCCCTCAAACGACTCTTCCAGTATCGTCGCGAGTTTTCCAGTGGCACGTCCTTATACTTCGGATCGTTCTGCACCTGGATCCATCCATACACCGCGCCGATCATCGGATGCGCAATGTAGTTGTCCAGAAACGGATCGTTATCGTTCCACACCGTCCAGCGGACATTCTCCACCGCGTGAAACCACCGCCCGAAGAAGTCGGGTTTCTGAATCGTCTGGCGTGCCCACTTGTCCATGCCCAGGTTAGCCGCGTGTTGAACGCCAAGCACCAGCAGCGTCTCCCCAGTAGCATGTCCCCACCGGAATCCTTGCTTCTTCGGCGGAGACGCAATCGCTGCCTCCGGAATCGCATTGGCTTTGGAAGATGTTGCTGCCCTGGCTTTGAGTGGCTGATGAGTGGAATAACTGGGCGCGTTCGGCAGGTCTTGCGCAAGCAAGCCAATCGGCAGGATCAAAAGTACCCATTTGTACATTCTGGCCCACGCGGTTGGGGACGACCGCACCTGTGAGATGCGGAACCCAGAAAGCAGTGCCGCCTCAAGAAGCACTGATGAGTGTCCGCCGTCGGCGCGAAGTGAAACTAGGCAGTTGGCCCGGGTTCTATTCATCTACCAACAGGCATCGGGTGCCTCGGGTTCGCCCTGCTGTTGGGCTAACCCGGGCATCACAGACGTTCGCACCCGTCAGGGGTTACGTTTTCTGTATACCCAGCCCGGTCCAAGCCAGCGTCGACCGGATGACGCACGATTCCCTCTTCTTCTTCGTTCCGAATTGGGAAAGAACTAAGGCATATTGCAGACCGACTGGCTTCCCTCGAATAACTTCAGTGTTACCATCCGATGCATCGGAGCAGCTTCGCTGGCCGATATGCGTGATGAGGATTTGATGAGAAGACTCGCCCTCACACTACTTGTGATTCTTCTGTCCATTGCTACTCCCGCATCTTCACAGAGTAGAAACCTGCGCGAAGAAGTGAGGCAGAAGGGTTACGCCAAACACGGCCGCTGGCTGGATCTCCCGTTGCACGAACCGCACACGCTCGCCCAATTGATTAAAGGCAGCACTTTGATCGTCCGCGGTGAGGTAGTCAATGAAACGACGCGGCTTTCGACGGACGAATCTGAAGTGATGACTGACTTTACGGTGTCCATTGCCGAGGTTCTCAAAGATCCTCAGCACCTCGTAAAAGTCGGAGACAAGGTTGTCATCAGCAAGTATGGCGGGAACATGTTGTTGGAAGGCAAACCAGTTGTGTATGAGACCACCGACTTTCCGCCCATACCTTGGCATAAGTTATGCGTGTTTTTCGTCGTTCGTTCCCCTGTACCCAACGACTTTTGGGAATATATTTTCCGCCTCGATGGCTTCGGCGTCTGGCGTTTCGCTTTGGGAAAGATGGAATGCGAAACCAGACGCAAGAAAGAAACCGAATACACCGGTTCGTTTTGCGGAAAACCCGAAGATGAGGTGGTCTCGGAACTGAAGGCAAAGATCGCCGCCGAAGACGGGCGGGAGGCCGACCCTTTGCGTTAGGCGTGTCCGGATGCCCAGCCCTTTCGGCGTTCTGGTGCCCCATATCTGGGCTGGTGGCCCACCTAACGCACTAGCTATATCGGCTGGTAGCCCACGTACCGGACCACTTATACGGCTTCCGTGCCCATCTCCACGTCTCGCATCTTGGGACATTAAGGTGGAGTCCACTGCACTCCGATCCCGGAGGGACTTAGACGCCTACCCGGCGACACCAATGACCGAACTACCATCAGCATTCACACCGAGTTCTTCCCCATTCAACTCTCTGTGTCTCTGCGTCTCTGTGGTCATCTTTTTGTTCCATTTCGGCACAACCCGCTCCAAACGATGTCAAGGGGGTCACCGCGCCCTTTTCCCCGCAAAGTCCTGAAAACACTCACAAAATAAATTTCCAAACCTTGGCATGATGCCCCCACCCAAATTGCTATCCTGAAAATGTAGGTGGTGAAGACGCTTTTCCGTCTCACCACCTTTCGCATTTGTTTGGCCTATTTGTTTTGTCGACGACCAACTAGGTGCTA
>DATMXP010000051.1 GCA_035561515.1 Terriglobales bacterium
GCCCAAGCTGATGGGATATGTAGCGGACCAGTACGACATGTCGCGCGCGTTCATCGTGCCGATGTTGTGCTTCGTGGTGGTGGCGCTGTACGGGTTCAACTGGCCGCGCTTGAGCAAGGCGGAGTCGCTGCAGGGGGTTCGGGCTACGGGGGGACACTAAGAGGAGACAGGTAGATCAGCGGCTGCAAGGGGCGTTTATGGGGAGTAATCCGCCCGCGTACGTCGGGCGTTGGAATTCCCCCGTGGGTGTCTTTGCGGGTCAGACCGAAACCGCAGCCAATCTTTGTCACGCATCTTTGCGATGAACTCCCCTCAGGCTGCCGCGCTCTGATACACTCTCTGTTCCGGAACATTTGACGTTAACTTGTTGCCAGACGACAACATGTCCCTGAGTCACGAATACGCCCGCGCCCTATCCCAACTCACGGGTGACGACTTTCAGGCCGAAGTGTGCGTACGGCTGGGGAATGCGATTCTCAGCTTTCAGGATGTCCCCAGGAAGCCACATGGCGACGGGGGGCTCGATGGGCTCTCGCACGACGCCGAACATGCGTATTGCTGCTACGGGCCGGAATACGACAAGTTCAAGGCCGCGAAGGACCTCACAGCGGACATCGTCGACAAATTTAGAGGCGATCTACGCAAGCTCTTTGAACTGGATATGGACGATGGGAAGATCGTGCAAATCGAGAACAAGGAGATTGCGACAATTCTGCCGGATGGGACGACCGTCAAGCACATCAGGCTGATAGTCAATTGGTTCGAGAGTCATCGGATTATCGGACCCATCGGCACCGCGGTTAAGAAATACCGAAAGGCCAGCACGTGCAGATACGTGGATGAAGGCGCTTCTGTTGTCGTCTGGGGGCCGAAGCAACTCGCAACACTGTATCCCGTCGATGAAAGCACCATCCTTCGGTCGCGCCACGCCAAGTTCCTGAAGGAGGTGCAGAGTGCAGCCGAGCTTGTCGCAATAGAGAATCCCTCTGATTTCGACGCCAAGATGAATTCGCTGGGCAAAATCTGCCCGGCCCATCAGGCACCAGGCATCGCAAGTCTAAAAGAGGCGCTTCTGTCCGATTGGCGCATGGCGCTTGCGTTCGAGCAGAGGCTCGATGGAACGCTGCCGACGCTGCACAAAACACTGGAGGATCATCGACGCCGCATCCTGCAAAAGGTGGCGCAGTTGATGATTGCCTCGGACAAGCCGTGGGCGGAATTGGGTCGGGCAGGGGAAATTGCGACTGGCGTGTTGGCGCCGGACTTCGAGGCGGCTTTCGGCACCACGCTGCTCGGCGCAATCAGCTCCGGCGAGGTCGCGCGATTGATCGGCGAATGCCCCATCGGCTGGGAGGCACCGGCGCATGCCTGAGCGGGCAGCAATCGAAACCCTGTCGGCTCTGCTGCAATCGAGTCAGGCGCAGCCGCGGGTGCGAACAGAGCGCCTGGTCCCTTCAGCAATATATGATCTCGATTACCGCATCTTCGTGATCGCAGCCGCATTTGAACTCCACGCCAAGGAAGCGCCGCCAATTAGGCGGCGCATTCACGCCACAAAGCTGAAGCTCCTACAGTTCATCGCGATCCGGCCCCGGCTTATGTCGGTTATCTGGTCCTGGAGCGCAGCCGGAGACGACGGGACATCATTCGCGGCCCACGATCTTCGGCGGGGGTTCCTGGGGGATCGGATGTACGACGCCGTGGTGGCGTTTCTGGTCGCCCGCGGCGCCCTCGAATGGATGGGGACGCATCTTGCCGCTGGCAGCAATGCAGAGCTTTTGGCCAATATCTACACGGCGGCGGTTAGCGCCGACCTTTTCGTAGCGGAGCGGCGGACCTTAGAGGAACTGGCCCATGTCCGCGTGACCGTCCGCATGCTGGAGGGCGTGTGATTCGCCTCTCATTCATCGCCGTGAGGGGGCAATCGGCGGCTGGGCCGTTTGCCGGTACCCTGGAGTTCTCGGGCGGGCTGCAAATCATCTCTGCGGACAACGCTTTCGGGAAATCCCTCGCCGCGAAAACGGTCGCATGGTGCCTCGGCGTCGAACCGATCTTCGGGATATTCAGTAATGATGCCACTTGTTTTCCGCAGGCCGTCCTTGAGCGCCTGAAGCTGCCGGACGACAGCTATACGGACGTCCTGTCGTCGGAGTGCGAGATAGAGCTGATTCATGACGACGGCCGCAGACTGCGGCTATGCCGGGCGATCAAAGGCAATACCGACGACGTTGGCGTGACGGAGCAGACCGAAGGGGAGGCCCGGGAGAGCAGGCTTGTCGCCAGGCGGGGCACAATGCAAGACGAGACAGGCGGCTTGCAGCACTTCCTCTTCGAGTGGCTCAAGTGGCCGCGCGTCGAGGTCTCGACGTTCAAGGGGACAGCCTCGGAAGTGTATCTTGAGAACCTGGTGCCTTCGTTCTATATAGACCAGACGGAAGGGTGGGCGGAAATTCAGGCGCAGCAGATCGGGCGCTACGGCCAGTTAGAGATTAAGGAAATTGCCGTGGAGTATCTGCTCGGCTCCATAGGTGCGATCAAGGCACGGGTGGCACAGCGCCAGAGTGCACAGCGGCAAGGCGCGCTCCGTGAGCTTGCCCGTAACATCGCCGAGCGTGTGACGAACATGGCAGAGCGGCGCGATTGGCACGTCGACTGGACCGGCGGCGGGTCACTAGAGGATATTGTGAAGCGTTGGACGCGCCGGAACTTGAGCCAGGCGCTTAAGCATGACGCGAATGTTGATCTTTCCGCGAAGATCAGCGATCTTTCCGACCGCGCCGAACTCCTGCGGAAGGCGCTTACAACCGATGGGGTTGACCGTCACAACAACTCGGCTCCGGCGGAAGCTTCCCAGAGGGCAATTGAACTGAAACGGCGCCGCCATACGCTGAATGAGTCACTGAGTACGTTACGAATCCAGAAGGAACAGACGGATGAGTTGATTGGCAGCCTCGACCACCGGATACAGTCAGCGAGCGATCTCTTGCGTCTAAAAGTGACCGGAGTCGGGAGGCTGGATCATGTCGAGTGCCCGACATGCCATCGTGACCTCGATCCCGTGACGTTTGCATTAACCGACCAGTCGGCGGAGTCGATCAGCACGCATATCGAGGCTCTGAAGCGGGATCGCGACATGATGGTGAGCAATTCGCGGTCGATCGAGGCGGGACTCAGAACCGCGCGGGCGTCGATGCTGAATCTCGATACCGAGCTACGGGAGGCCGAGCGGGTGTTGATGAGCGTGACGGCGGCTATTGGCGCGGAACGTGAACAGGTTGCCCGGATTGTAGGCGACCTCTCCGCAATAGATCGGGAGACGGATAGGGCGCGGGACAGCATCGCGGAAATCGAGGAGCTTCAGGGGGAAATTGATCGCTGGGTTGCGGATGCGGTCGCTGCGTCTGGCCAAGAGGTCGGTTCAGCGGATCTGGGCGGACGGCGGCAGGCGTTTCTTGACGCCCTTCGGAAATACCTCGTTGAACTCCGGCATAGTGAGGTCCGGCAAGGTACGGAGAGCCTGTTGATATTCGACGAGCAATACGTGCCCTATCTCGACAACCGGCGGCTGCGTTCGCTCGGTTCGGCCAGCGATCACTCGCGCTTGACGACGGCTTATGCCTTGGCTCTGGCTGCGACCGGGACGAACGACGGCGGGCTACATCCCGGCATAGTTATTCTCGACGAACCGTTGCAGCAGAATCCCGACCCTGGACACCGCAGCCGATTCGTGGAGTTCCTCAGCAAGCAGCTTGCGCGCAACGCCCAGTTTCAAACGATCATCTTCACCTCGCTGAAGGAGGATGAGGTCGAGCAGTTGCGAAAGGGAGGGGTGAAAGTGCAAACCCCGTCGGGTGAGAAATGGTTGCAATTGGTTCCTCCACCCGCTGAACCGCCAAAGAAAGTTGATGTGCCAGAGGCACCCGCATCAGGGAACGCACAAGCCTGATCGGTCCCGCTCAACGTGAGACTCCGACATAGTCCGTTAGTCTTCTGCGAGCTCTGCCTCTGGCAAGCACGACTGCGTTTCGCCAGTGTGGGCGTACCGTTGCGGCAGTATACACGAACCTGATCGGCGGACAGAGGGTGAATCTGGCGCAAGTCGAGGATTCGGGAACGAGAAGTCGGCCAGGGTCAAGTGTCCATGGCCTACATACACGGTAGGCCATCCGAATGCACCCCCGCACCGGCCAGGTCTGGTCAGCCAGCAACGGGAGAAGTGCTGCAAGCCCCGGGAATGCGCTCCATATCGATGTAAAACGCACAACCCACAACTGCGGCGCACAATCCGCCGCCGGTCGTTCGGGATATACTTGCGGAACTTGGAGGGTACAACGATGTCATCA